>JBJTCL010000015.1:0-11863 GCA_046091865.1 Burkholderiaceae bacterium
TTGCTGAAGTAGGCCAGCAGCAGCGTGCACACGACGAACACCCCCGCCCGGGCCCCCCCCGTGGGGTTTTGGCGGGGCGCCGCCCGCCGGTGCCGGGCCCGCCGGCGCAGCGGGTGCCCCCGCGGGTGCAGCGCCCGGTGCCGCGCCTGCGGGCGAAGACCCCGGAATCGCGCCTGCCGGCGCTTGGGTGCCCGGAATCTGATCGGCACCGGTGGCCGGCGCCGTGACCGGTGCGCGCTCGAGCACGCTGCCCGAACCCGCCGTCGGACGCTGGTTGCTGAAGTAGGCCAGCAGCAGCGTGCACACGAAGAACACCACCGCCAGCACCGCGGTCGTGCGCGAGAGGAAGTTGGCGCTGCCGGTAGCGCCGAACAGGCTGCCCGAGCCGCCGCTGCCGAATGCGGCACCCATGTCGGCGCCCTTGCCGTGCTGCACCAGGATCAGGCCGATCATGCCCAGCGCCGCAAGGATCTGCACCACGAGGATCAGGGTAAGAAAGAAATTCATTGAAGACTCCGTGAATTCGGTAATGGCGGGCCGCCTCAGGGCATGCCGCTAGTGGGCCGCCTGCGCAGCGGCTGAGGCCGCCGCGATGATCTGCAGAAAGTCGGCGGCCTTGAGCGATGCGCCGCCGATCAGTCCACCGTCGATGTCGGGTTGCACCAGCAATTGCGCCGCATTCGACGCATTCATGCTGCCGCCGTACAGGATGGCCACGCGGTCGTCGCGCGGCGTGGCCGCATGCAGCTGCGCACGCAGCACCGCATGCACCGCCTGCGCCTGCTCGGGCGTGGCCGTCTTGCCGGTGCCAATCGCCCACACCGGCTCGTAGGCCACCACGATCTCGCTGATGCAATGGCCGTTGACATGGATGACCGCCGCCATCTGGCGCTTGACCACCTCTTCGGTGCGGCCGGCCTCGCGCTCGGCCAGCGTCTCGCCCACGCACACGATGGGCGTGATGCCGCAGGCCAGCGCCGCCTTGGCCTTGTCGGCCACCAGCGCATCGCTCTCACCGTGGTACTGGCGGCGCTCGGAATGGCCGACGATCACGTAGCGGGTGCCGAAGTCGCGCAGCATGGCGCCCGACACCTCGCCGGTGTAGGCGCCCTTGTCGTGCACCGACAGGTCCTGCGCGCCCAGCGCCAGCGCCGAGCCGCGCACCAGCGCACACACCTGCGCCAGGTAGGGCGCAGGCACGCAAACCGCGGCCGTGCAGGCAACACCGCCCAGCCCGGCCAGCACGCCCTGCACCAGCGCCTCGTTGGCCTCGAGGCTGCCGTTCATCTTCCAGTTGCCGGCGATCAGCTTGCGTCGGGTCATGGCCTCACCAGGTCAGGACGATCTTGCCCACATGGGTGTTCGATTCCATCAGCGTGTGCGACCTGGCCGCGTCGGCCGCCGCAAAGGTGCTGTGAATCACCGGCTTGATCGCGCCACTTTCGATCAGCGGCCACACCTGCGTGCGCAGCGACTGTGCGATGGCCGTCTTGAAGGCGATGCTGCGCGGACGCAGCGTCGAGCCGGTGATGGTGATGCGCCTGCGCAGCACCATCCCGGCATTGAAAGCGCTGTTCACACCGCCTTGCACCGCAATGATCACGATGCGGCCGTCTTCGGCCACGCATTCCACCTCGCGCGCGATGTAGTCGCCCGCCACCATATCCAGCACCACGTTCACGCCCTGCCCGCCTGTGAGGCGCTTGGCCTCGGCGGCAAAGTCGTGCGTGCGGTAGTTGATGGCGTGGTCTGCCCCCAGCCGGACGCAGGCCGCGCACTTGTCGTCGCTGCCCGCCGTCACGATGACGGTGGCGCCCATGGCCTTGGCCATCTGGATGGCGGTCACGCCGATGCCGCTGGAGCCGCCCTGCACCAGCAGGCTTTCGCCGCGCTGCAGTTTGGCACGGTCGAACACATTGCTCCACACGGTGAAGAAGGTCTCGGGCAGCGACGCCGCCTCGATGTCGCTCAGGCCCTTGGGCACCGGCAGGCACTGACCCACCGGGGCCACGCACCATTTGGCGTAGCCGCCACCGGCCACCAGCGCACACACACGGTCGCCCACCTTCAGGCCGGCGGCCGCCATGGCCTGCGCGTCGCCCGACTCGATGGTGCCTGCCACCTCGAGGCCGGGAATGTCGGACGCACCCAGCGGCACCGGGTAGTTGCCGGTGCGCTGCAGCACGTCGGGGCGGTTGACGCCCGAGGCACTGACGCGGATCAGCACCTCGCCAGCGCCGGCCACGGGGGCCGGGCGCTCGCACAGGCGCAGCACCTCGGGGGCGCCGTAAGAAGTGATCTCGACTGCTCGCATGGAATGGGGTGTCGTGGACTGCGTGGCGGGTGATGCGTGGCGCGGCCAGCGGTCGCTGCCGGCCCGACCTTCACGCCGGGCCCGCGGCCCTCACTGCTGTTGCTGTTGCTGCTGCGCGGGCATGTCGCCATGCGCCGGGCGGTCGAGCAGCGCCTTCATCGACAGCTTGACGCGGCCCTTCTCGTCGGTCTCGAGCACCTTCACGCGCACCACCTGGCCTTCGCTCAGGTAGTCGGTGACCTTCTCGACGCGCTGGTGCGCGATCTGGCTGATGTGCAGCAGGCCGTCCTTGCCGGGCAGCAGGTTGACCAACGCACCGAAGTCCAGGATCTTGGTGATCGGGCCTTCGTAGATCTTGCCGATCTCCACCTCGGCGGTGATCTGCTCGATGCGGCGCTTGGCGTCTTCGGCGCGGTCGGCGTCGGTGGAGGCGATGGTGATGGTGCCGTCTTCGCCGATGTCGATTGTGCAGCCGGTCTCGTCCGTCAGGGCACGGATGGTGGCGCCGCCCTTGCCGATCACGTCGCGGATCTTCTCGGGGTTGATCTTCATCGTGTACAGGCGCGGTGCGAACTGCGACACCTCGGTCTTGGCCTCGCCCATGGCGTCCTGCATCTTGCCCAGGATGTGCATGCGCGCCTCTTTGGCCTGCGCCAGCGCCACCTGCATGATTTCCTTGGTGATGCCCTGGATCTTGATGTCCATCTGCAGCGCGGTGATGCCACCGTTGGTGCCGGCCACCTTGAAGTCCATGTCGCCCAGGTGGTCCTCATCGCCCAGGATGTCGGTCAGTACCGCAAAGCGGTTGCCGTCCTTGATCAGGCCCATGGCGATGCCGGCCACATGCGCCTTCATCGGCACGCCGGCGTCCATCATGGCCAGGCAGCCGCCGCAGACCGATGCCATCGACGACGAACCGTTGGATTCGGTGATCTCCGACACCACGCGGATGGTGTAGGGGAAGTCTTCCTTGTTCGGCAGGCAGGCCACCAGCGCGCGCTTGGCCAGGCGGCCGTGGCCAACTTCGCGGCGCTTGGTGCTGCCCATGCGGCCCACTTCGCCGGTGGCGAACGGGGGCATGTTGTAGTGGAACAGGAAGCGGTCTTCAAACTCGCCGGCCAGCGCGTCGATGCGCTGCGCGTCGCGCTCGGTGCCCAGCGTGGCGATCACCAGGGCCTGGGTCTCGCCGCGGGTGAACAGCGCCGAGCCGTGGGTGCGCGGCAGCACGCTGTTGCGGATTTCGATGGGGCGCACGGTGCGGGTGTCGCGGCCGTCGATGCGCGGCTCGCCGGCCAGGATCTGGCTGCGCACGATGCGCGCTTCGATTTCGAACAGCAGGTTGTCGACCTTGATCGGGTCGAACTCGACGCCCTGCTCGGTCAGCACGGCCTTGGTGGCGGCGTAGGCCTCGCGGCAAGCCTGGGTGCGGGCCTGCTTGTTGCGGATCTGGTAGGCCGCACGCAGCTTGTCCTCGGCCGCGGCCGTGATCTTGGCGATGAAGCCTTCGTCGCGGGCCGGCGGCTGCCAGTCCCAGGCCGGCTTGCCGGCCTCGCGCACGAGTTCGTGAATCGCGTTGATAGCGATCTGGCTTTGCTCGTGACCGAACACCACACCGCCCAGCATGATCTCTTCAGACAGTTGCAGCGCCTCGGACTCGACCATCAGCACGGCGGCCTCGGTACCGGCCACCACCAGGTCCATCTGGCTGTCCTTGCGCTGGGTCTGGCCCGGGTTGAGCACGTATTCGCCGTTGATGTAGCCCACGCGCGCCGCGCCGATCGGGCCGTTGAACGGAATGCCCGAAATCGACAGTGCAGCCGAGGTGGCGATCATGGCCGCGATGTCGGCGTCCACCTCGGGGTTGAGCGACACGGTGTGGATGACGACGTGCACCTCGTTGTAGAAGCCGTCCGGGAACAGCGGGCGGATCGGGCGGTCGATCAGGCGGCTGGTCAGCGTCTCGAGTTCGCTGGGCTTGGCTTCACGCTTGAAGAAGCTGCCGGGGATCTTGCCGGCGGCGTAGGTCTTCTCGATGTAGTCCACCGTGAGGGGGAAGAAGTCCTGGCCGGGCTTGGCGCTCTTGGAGGCCACCACGGTGGCCAGCACCACGGTGTCGTCGATGTTGACCAACACCGCGCCGGTGGCCTGGCGGGCGATCTCGCCGGTTTCCATGGTGACCGTATGCTGGCCCCACTGGAAGGTCTTGGTGACTTTGTTGAAGATGCTCATGTTCTGCTCCTGGGTGCCGCCGCGCTGCGGCAGGCGTTGCATGGGGCGCATCTGGCCGCGCCCGGTGCCCGGAAACCCTGCCTGAACACGATGCCATTCCAGCAGCGCCCGTGGCGGGATGCTGTTGGAATGACACAGCGCGTGTTCGTGCGGATGCCTCCGAAGTGCAAAGCGCCTGAGTCAGCTCGAAACCAACCCAGGCGCCTTGTGTCTGACCAGACCCTCGCTTACTTGCGCAGGCCCAGCTTGGCGATGAGCGCGCTGTAGCGCTCGGCGTCCTTGTTCTTCAGGTACGCAAGAAGGCTCTTGCGGCGGTTGACCATCTGCAGCAAGCCGCGACGGCCATGGTGGTCCTTGGCGTGCGTCTTGAAGTGGGGGGTCAGTTCGTTGATGCGGGCGGTCAGTAGGGCCACCTGCACTTCCGGGCTTCCGGTGTCGCTGGCACCGCGCGCATTGGCCTTGACGATCTCGGCCTTGTTGATGGCGGACATCTGGTTTCCTTAGGTTCGTTGTTGACTTGCGTGCGGCGCTGGAACTGCATCCGCACGTGCGCCCTGCAAAAAGCAAAGCCTTGAAATTATAGCGGGCCCGCGGATCAGGCCTTCAGCCAGCGCCGCAGGCGGGCCACGCCCTCTTCGAGCCGCGACAGGTCCTTGGAGGCAAAGCACCAGCGCAGCCAGTCGCGCGCCACCTGCTGGCCGATGGGGGTGAAGGCGCTGCCGGGCGCCAGGCCCAGGCCGGCCTCAGCCACCAGCTGCTTGGCCAGCGGCAGCGAGTCGTCGAATCCCGCAATGCGGAAGAAGGCGTACATGCCACCGCGCGCCGGCTGCACCGACACGCCGGGCACCTGCTGCAGCAGCGGCACCAGGGTGTCGCGGCAGCGCCGGAAGTGCGCCACCAGCGCGGGGGTGATCTCGGGCTCGCGGCGGATCGCCTCGATGCCCGCGCGCTGCACAAAGGTGGGCGCGCACGAGGTGTTGAACTCGATGAGCTTGCTCACATGCGGCGTCAGCGACTCGGGCATCACCAGCCAGCCCAGCCGCCAGCCGGTCATCAAAAAGGTCTTGGAAAAGCTGTGCGCCACCACCAGCCGGTCGTCGGCCTCGGCAATGTCCAGGAAGGACGGCGCGCAGGCGTTGGGCGTGGGCTCGTAGTACAGGCGCTCGTACACCTCGTCGGCCAGGATCCAGGTGCCGGTGCGGCGGCAGTGGTTCAGGATGGCCTGCTGCTCATCGCGCGTGAGCGTCCAGCCGGTGGGATTGTTGGGCGCATTCACCAGCAGCATGCGGGTGTCGGGCGTGATCGCCTCCAGCAGGCGCTGCAGGTCCAGCCGCCATTCGCCGTCCACCGGCTGCAGCGGCACGTCGTGCACCTGCGCGCCCATGATGACCGACTGCTGGATCAGGTTGGGCCACACCGGCGTGACCGCCACCACCCGCGAGCCGGCATCGACGATGGCCTGCGTGGCCAGCATCAGCGCGCTGACCCCGCTGGAGGTGGCGCCGATGCGCGCCTCGCTCAGCCGGCTGGCCGCCAGCGGATGGGTGCGCCGCATGTAGCCGGTAATGCCGGCGCGCAGCTCCGGGATGCCCAGGTTGTGGTTGTAGAAGGTCTCGCCGTCCTGCAGCGAGCGGATGGCCGCCTCGCGCACCGCGTCCGACGTCACTTCGTCGCTCTCGCCGAACCAGAAGCGCAGCACATCGGGTTGGCCCAGCGCCGCATTCACCACCTGGCGGATGCGCGAGCCTTCAAGGGATTCAATCGTGGGTCTCATGGCGTTGTTCTCTTCGGGCCCGCATCTTACGGGGGCGCCTGCCGGCCAGCCGTCACGGGCGCGCCATGGCGCAACTGGCGGGCATCTCCACCGCAGCCGCCTCCATGCGGCGGATGATGCGAAAGCCGTAGCCCGAGCCCTCGCTGTCAAAGCGCACGCCGGGGTTGCCCACGCGGTCCATCACGCCCACCGCCAGCGGCTGCTGAAACTGGTGGTCGCTGGCGCGCATGCGCCCTTCGTGGCCGCCCGCGCTCACGCGCGCCTGAGCCAGCTGGCGCGCCACCGCTGCGGCATCGATGCTGCCGGCGCGGTCGATGGCCTGTGCCAGCGCCTCGATCATCAGAAGCATGCGCAGGTGCGGATAGTCGTCGGCCGGGCGCGGGTAGCGCTGGCGGAAGGCCTGATAGAAGGCCTCGCTGTCGCGGCCCGGCACATTGGGCATCCAGTCGGCCACCGCAATCACGCGGCCCACGCCGGCCTCGCCGATGGCCGCAGGCGCACCCAGCGCATTGCCATAGAAGGTGTAGAACTTGCCGTCGTAGCCGATGTCGCGCGCCGCGCGCACCAGCAGCGTCAGGTCCTGGCTGAAGTTGCCGGTGATCACCGCATCGGCACCGCTGGCCTGGATCTTCACCGCATACGGCGCGAAGTCCTTGATGCGCAGCAAGGGATGCAGTTCGTCGCCCACGATGCGCACATCCGGGCGCTGCGCACCCAGCTGCCGCCGCGCCTCGCGCAGTACCGCCTGGCCAAAGCTGTAGTCCTGACCGATCAGGTAGGCCGACTTGACGGCACGGTCTTCGCGCAACACCGACATCAGCGCGGCCATGCGCATCTCGGCATGGGCATCAAAGCGGAAGTGCCAGAAGCTGCAGCGCTCATTGGTCAGCGCCGGGTCCAGCGCCGAATAGTTCAGCAGGATCACGCGGCGCGCCGGGTCGCGTTCGTTGTGCTTGTTGATCGCATCCACCAGCGCGGCCGTGACCGCCGACGAATTGCCCTGCAGCACGATGCGCGCGCCGTCGTCGATGGCCCCGCGCAGCAGCGACAAGGCCTCTTCGGTCTGGCCCTTGCTGTCATAGCGCTCGAGCGCAAGGCGCCGCGCGCCCTGCGTCAGCTTGACGCCGCCGCGCGCATTGACGCGTTCCACCGCCCACACCAGGTTGCGGAACACCGCCTCGCCGCCATTGGCGTTGGCGCCGCTCAGACCCTCGATCAGGGCCAGGCGCACGGGGACGTCGGCCTGGGCCAACGAAGACGACGCACTCAGCGCACCTAGGGATGCCACTGCGCTTTTCAAGAGCGCGCGGCGTGAGAAATCGCAATCGGAATGCAAAGGAAACTCTCTTGAAATATCGGTGGATGCTCACACCTCGAGGGCATGCGGCACCCCTTGAAAGCGCCGCGATTCTAAGGAGCCCCCATGTTCTTTGCCCCCGTGATCCGCAACCGCGTGTTCTCACCCAACTTGCGCAGCTTCGACCGCGACTTCGAGCGCTTTGTCGACGAGGTGTTCTATCGCCCTGCCGCCGCCGCCACAGCCACCACTGCAACCCGCCGCTGCGAGGTGACGCAAGGCGACGAGGCGTTCACCCTCACGCTGGATGTGCCCGGCATCGCCAAGGAAGACCTGAGCATCGGCGTGGAAGGCCAGGTGCTGCGCATCGAGACCCGGCCCGAAGCGGCGCGCCAGGCCAAGTACGCCTGGGAACTGCCGCAGGATGTGGATGTGGCCGCCAGTTCGGCCAAGCTGCAGGACGGTGTGCTGACGCTGACGCTGGCGCGCGTGAAGCCCGCCGCCCGGGTCACGCAGATTCCGCTGAGCTGATCTCGTCCAGCGGCCAGCGCGGCTTCACGTCAAACGCGTAGTCGCGCCTCGGCTGCTCGAGCCCCACGGCCAGCCGCATGGCTGCGGCCAGCGCGATCATGGCGCCGTTGTCGGTGCACAGCGCCAGCTCCGGGTAGTGCACCCGCACACTGCGCTTCGCGCAGGCCGCGTTCAGGTCGGCGCGCAGCCGCCGGTTGGCCCCCACGCCACCGGCCACCACCAGCCGCTTCAGGCCCGTGGCCTCCAGCGCAGCGAGTGATTTCTTCACCAGCACCTCGACGATCGCCGCCTCGGTGCTGGCTGCAAGGTCAGCCCGTCGTGCGTCGAGTGCACCCGGCACATGCCCCAGCTTGTTCGCCTGGGTCAGCACCGCCGTCTTCAGTCCCGCGAAAGAAAAATCCAGATTGCCGCTGTGCAGCAGCGGCCGCGGCAGCTTGAAGGCCACGTCACTGCCCTCCTGGGCCAGCTTCGACAACGCTGGTCCGCCCGGATAACCCAAGCCCAGCAGCTTGGCCGACTTGTCAAAGGCCTCGCCGGCGGCATCGTCGATGGTTTCGCCCAGCAGTTCGTAGCGGCCCACGCCCTCCACCCGAATCAGCTGGGTGTGCCCGCCCGACACCAGCAGCGCCACGAAGGGAAACTGCGGCGCATCGGCACTGAGAAAGGGCGACAGCAGATGCCCCTCCAAGTGGTGCACGCCCAGCACCGGGCGGTTCAGCGCCGCGCCCAGCGCGCAGGCCACGCCTGAGCCCACCAGCAGCGCCCCGGCCAAGCCGGGCCCGCGGGTGTAGGCCACCACGTCCACCGCCGACAGCGTTGCGCCCGCGTCGGCCAGCACCTGTTGTGCCAACGGCAGCACCCGGCGGATGTGGTCGCGGCTGGCCAGTTCGGGCACCACGCCGCCGTAGGCCTGGTGCATCGCCACCTGGCTGTGCAGGGCATGCGCCAGCAGCCGCGGTACGCCGTCGGCGGCCACCGTCACCAGCGCCACACCGGTTTCGTCGCACGAACTTTCGATGCCCAGCACATTCATGCGGCGAGTGTAGGGGAGCCTTCATTCGGCATATAAGCCGAAGTAATCAAACCTTCTTCAGAATTTCGGCATGGACATGACGAACGCGCCCACTCCTGCCGATGCCGCACGCCTTGCGCCCCTCGCGCCCGTAGGCAACACCACACGTTCCAGCGCTGCTGCTGCGCTGTGCACCCTGGTCGGCGCCGGCCCCGGTGACCCCGAACTGCTCACGCTGAAGGCGGTGCGCGCCATCCAGGCCGCCACCGTGCTGCTGGTGGACGACCTGGTGAGCGACGAGATCGTGGCCCTGGCCTCGCCCACGGCGCGCGTGGTGCGCGTGGGCAAGCGCGGCGGCTGCCGCAGCACGCCCCAGGCCTTCATCGACCGGCTCATGATCAGCGAGGCGCTGGCCGGCGAAAACGTGGTGCGCCTGAAGGGCGGCGATCCGTTCATCTTCGGCCGTGGCGGCGAAGAGGCTGAACACTTGCGTGCGGCCGGCGTGCAGGTGCGGGTGATCAACGGCATCACCTCGGGGCTGGCGGCGGTCACTTCGCTGGGCGTGCCGCTGACGCACCGCGACCATGCGCACGGCGTGGTGTTCGTCACCGGCCATGCCAAACCGGGCGATGCCAGCACCGACTGGCAGGCGCTGGCGGCCACCGCGCGGCAGTGCAAGCTCACGCTGGTGATCTACATGGGCGTGAGCGGCGTGCACACCCTGCAGCAGCAACTGCTGACCGGCCTGGCCGCGCACACGCCGGTGGCGGTGGTGCAAAGCGCATCGACGCCGCAGCAGCGGCAACTGGTGTGCAGCCTGGGTGATTTGCCGCAGGCGCTGGCGCATGCGGGCCTGGGCAGCCCAGCGGTGATCGTGGTGGGTGACGTGCTGCAGGGCGTGGCGGCGATCGCGTCGTCGTCTTCTGCGGCCGCACAGCGGCGCATCGCCTGAAGGCGGCTCCCCCCTCGCAGGCGCGCGCCGCACTGCGCGCCCTACACTGCGCGCCCTACACTGCGCGCCATGAACGCGCAGACCCTCCAAAGCAAGGCACCGGCATGGGACGCGGTGATCGTCGGCGCGGGTGCGGCGGGGCTGTTTTGCGCGGGCATCGCGGGGCAGCGCGGCCTGAAGGTGCTGCTGCTCGACCACAGCCCCAAAGTGGCCGAGAAGATCCGCATCTCGGGCGGCGGCCGTGCCAACTTCACCAACCGCGGCATCGACCCGCGGGCACCGCACCGGCACTTTCTGGGCGAGAACCCGCAGTTCTGCCGTTCGGCGCTGTCGCGCTACACGCCGCAGGACTTCATGGCGCTGATGCAGCGCCACGGCATCGCCTTTCACGAAAAGCACAAGGGTCAGCTGTTCTGTGACCGCTCGGCCGACGATCTGATCGCCATGCTGCTGGCCGAATGCGAGGCCGGCGGCGTGGTGCGGCGCCAGCCCTGCGGTGTGCAGGCGGTGCGCACGGCCACGGTGGACGGCCAGAGCGGTTATGAGATCGACACCGACGCGGGCACCGAGCGCACCCGCAGCCTGGTGATCGCCACCGGCGGTCTGTCCATCCCGCAGATCGGCGCCAGCGACTTTGGCCACCGCATCGCACGGCAATTCGGCCTGCGCGTGGTCGAGCCGCGCCCGGCCCTGGTGCCGCTCACCTTTGACGGCGCGGCCTGGGCGCCCTACGCAGCGCTGGCCGGCCTGTCGCTGCCGGTGACCATGGCCACCGGCGAGAAAAAGGCCGCCATGGCGTTCGATGAAGACCTGCTGTTCACCCACCGCGGCTTGAGCGGCCCGGCGGTGCTGCAGATCTCGAGCTACTGGCAGCCCGGGCAGCCGATCCGGCTGGACCTGGCGCCGGGCCACGCACTGGCCGAGGCGCTGACCGAGGCCAAGCAGCACTCGCGCCGGCTGCTGGCCAACGAGCTGGCCGCGGTGGTGCCCGCCCGGCTGGCCGACGCCTGGGTGCAGCAAAGCGCCGACTGGCAGCGGTCGGTGAACGAGGCCTCGGACAAGGCGCTGCGCCGGCTGGCCGAGGCGCTGTCGCACTGGACGCTGGTACCCACCGGCACCGAGGGCTACAAGAAGGCCGAGGTGACCGCCGGCGGGGTGGACACGCGCGCGCTGTCGCAGCAGACCATGGAGTCGCGCCAGGCGGGCCTGTACTTCATTGGCGAGGTGGTGGATGTGACCGGCTGGCTGGGCGGCTACAACTTCCAATGGGCGTGGGCCAGCGCACACGCCTGCGCCCAGGCCATGGCACAGTCCGGGTCCGTCACTTCCAGCGCGCCGATTTAGGCCCGAAAACGCTATAATGGCGGTCTTTGCTGGCAAAACCCCTGTCTGCCAAATACTAGTTCTGTGACGGGGAACTCGCCGGTATCGGAGTGCAGCGGCCCGATCTTCCCTGCACTTGCGACCGGCACAATTTGGAAAATTTGAGTCCATGACCACCATCCGTGTTAAAGAAAACGAGCCGTTTGACGTCGCTCTGCGTCGCTTCAAGCGCACCATCGAGAAACTGGGCCTGCTGACCGACCTGCGCGCCCGCGAGTTCTACGAGAAGCCGACCACCGAGCGCAAGCGCAAGAAGGCCGCTGCCGTCAAGCGCCACTACAAGCGCGTGCGCAGCATGCAGCTGCCCAAGAAGCTGTACTGATCACCCTTCGCCCACGTGACCAGGCCCGCTCGGCTGCAACGCCCGCGGG
>JBJTCL010000016.1:0-45563 GCA_046091865.1 Burkholderiaceae bacterium
CATCGGACCGCCGGCGATGATGCCGGTTCCGGCCGAAGCCGGCTGATCAGCACCCGCGAGGCGCCATGCTCGCCGATGACCGCGTGGTGGAAGGTTCCGCTCTTGAGACGGGTGCGGAACATCCTGCGCCGCGCCTCTTCCATCGCCTTTTGCACGGCAGCGGGCACTTCCTTGGACTTGCCCTTGCCCATGCCGACGCGACCGTCGCCATCGCCGACCACTGTCAGCGCGGCAAAGCCGAGGATGCGACCACCCTTGACGACCTTGGTCACGCGGTTGACCGCGATCATCTTCTCGCGCAGGCCGTCTTCCGGACCGTCACCCTGCGTTTTCGCTTGAACTTTCGCCATGTCTGTATCCGTGTCTGGTGAGCGTCAGAACTGCAGGCCGGCTTCGCGCGCGGCCTCGGCCAGCGCCTTCACGCGGCCGTGGTAGGCAAAGCCCGAGCGGTCGAATGCGACCTTCTCGATGCCGGCGGCCTTCGCCTTCTCGGCGATGCGCTTGCCGATCGCCTGGGCTGCAGCGGTGTTGCCGCCCTTGCCCGAGCCACCGAGCTCCTTGCGCACATCGACCTCGGCGGTGGACGCCGAAGCCAGGACCTTGCTGCCGTCGCCGGAGATGACGCTGGCGTAGATGTGAAGATTGGTGCGGTTGACCGTCAGACGCGCCACGCCCTGCTGGGCGATGCGGACGCGGGTCTGGCGTGCACGACGCAGGCGCTGCTCTTTCTTGCTGATCATCGTGCAGCTCCTTACTTCTTCTTGGTCTCTTTGATCACGACCGTCTCATCCGCATAGCGGATGCCCTTGCCCTTGTAGGGCTCGGGCGGACGGATCGCACGGATCTCGGCGGCCACCTGGCCCACGCGCTGGCGGTCAGCGCCCTTGATCACGATCTCGGTGGGGGCCGGCGTGGCCACGGTGATGCCAGCGGGCATGTCCTTGTTGACCGGGTGCGAGAAGCCCACGGCCAGGTTCAGCTTGCTGCCCTGAGCCTGTGCCTTGAAACCCACGCCAACCAGCGTGAGCTTCTCCTCGAAGCCCTTGGACACACCGGTGACCATGTTGTTGACGAGCTGGCGCATGGTGCCGCTCATCGCGTTGGCTTCGCGCGAATCGTTGGCCGGCGTGAAGCTCAGCTTGCCGCCGTCGCTGACGATGTTGACCAGGGCGTTTTGCGCCAGCGACAGCGTGCCGCCGCTGCCTTTGACGCTGATCTGGTCGGCTTTCAGGGTCACGTCCACGCCTGCGGGGACGGTGACCGGCATTTTTCCTACGCGGGACATTTCAGGTTTCCTCCATGCCTCGGTTTAAGCGACGTAGCAAAGCACTTCGCCACCGACACCGGTAGCACGCGCCTTGCGGTCGGTCATCACGCCCTTGGGCGTCGTCACGATGGCCACACCCAGGCCGTTTTGCACCTGGGGGATGGCGTCGCGGCCCTTGTACACGCGCAGGCCGGGACGGCTCACGCGCTCAATGCGCTCGATCACCGGACGGCCGGCGTAGTACTTCAGCGCGATCTCGAGCTCAGACTTGCCGCCTTCGCTCTTGACCTGGAAGCCGTCGATATAGCCCTCGTCCTTGAGCACCTGGACGATGGCGACCTTGACCTTGGACGACGGCACCGAGACGGTGGGCTTGGCCACCATCTGCGCATTGCGGATGCGGGTCAGCAGGTCGGCGATGGGATCACTCATGCTCATGTCGAAACTCTCCTGCCTTACCAGCTGGCCTTGGTGACACCAGGGATGTCACCGGCGAAGGCCATTTCGCGGATCTTGGCGCGGCCCAGACCGAACTGGCGGAACGTGCCGCGCGGACGACCGGTGACCTCGCAGCGGTTGCGCTGGCGGGTCGGGTTGGCGTTGCGCGGAATCTTTTGCAGGGCGGCGCGAGCGGCATCGCGCTCTTCGTCGCTCTTCTTGGCGTCCTTGGCGACGGCCTTGAGCTCGGCGTACTTCTTGGCGAACTTGGCCGCCATTTTGTCGCGCTTGAGCTCGCGCTGGATCAAAGCTACCTTAGCCACGTGCCACCTCAGTTCTTGAACGGGAAACGGAAGCCCGCGAGGAGTGCCTTGCACTCTTCATCGGTCTTGGCCGTCGTGGTGATGCTGATGTTCAGGCCGCGCAGGGCATCGACCTTGTCGTACTCGATCTCGGGGAAGATGATCTGCTCTTTCACGCCGATGTTGTAGTTGCCACGGCCATCGAAAGCACGACCCGAGATGCCGCGGAAGTCGCGCACGCGGGGCAGTGCCACGGTGACGAAGCGGTCGAGGAATTCGTACATGCGCACGCCACGCAGCGTGACCATGCAGCCGATCGCCTGGCCTTCGCGGATCTTGAAGCCGGCGATGGCCTTCTTGGCCTTGGTGACCACCGGCTTTTGACCGGAGATCTTGGTCAGGTCGCCCACGGCGTTGTCCATGACCTTCTTGTCGGCCACTGCCTCGCTCACGCCCATGTTGAGCGTGATCTTGGTGAGGCGCGGCACCTCCATCGGCGACTTGTAGCCGAACTTCTGGGTAAGTTCGGGAACCACTTTCTCGCGGTAGTGTTGCTGCAGACGTGCCATTTATGCCACCTTGATCTCTTCGCCGCTGGACTTGAAGACGCGCACGCGCTTGCCGTCAGCCTGCACCTTGACGCCGACGCGGTCGGCCTTGCCGGTGGCGGGATTGAAGATCGCCACGTTGGACTGGTGGATGGGCATGGCCTTTTCGACGATGCCACCCGTGTTGTCGGCAACTTCGAGCCGGGATTCGGTTTGGATCATGTCAGTACATTCCCAACTTGTACCAGGGGTCTTTCAGGGCACATGCCCCGATCAAAACCCGCCGGTCAGTCTTGGGCCCGTCGTCGGCAACCCCGCCTTGTGCAGAGCCGCTTTCGCTGGGCAGAAACCCGCCGTGAATTCAGGCGAGCCCATGATTATGGCTGCAAACGGGCGGGCTGTCAAAGCCCCCTTTGCCCAAAGCCATGGTCAACCCAGCCCGGCATACGACCGGGCCAGTTCGGCAAAGGCGGCCCGTTGCGGGTCGACCCCGGTTTCGTCCTGCAGGATGGCCGCCACCCGGGGCGCGGCCTGGGCCGCCAGCGCAGCATCCAGAAACAACAGGCGGCTGCGGCGCGCCAGCATGTCTTCCACGGTGCGGGCCTGTTCGTGGCGGGCGGCAAAGCGCACCATCGCCTCGCTCAGGTCGGGCGCGAGCCAGCGATCGGCCCCAGGCAGGGCCTGCACCGCGGCGGCCTCGGATCCATAGGCTGCCAGGCCGGCGGGCAGCGGACCCGCCGCCTGAGCCGCAGCATCCGTGTCTGCGCCAACCAATGGCAAGTTAGCAGTCACTTCTTTCTTATCGCACATCAGCAGGCCCTGGGCCACGCAGTGTCGGATGACATCCAGCGCCATGCTGCGGTAGGTGGTCCATTTACCGCCGGTGACGGTCACCAGCCCCGAAGGACTGACGGCGATGGTGTGCTCGCGGCTCAGGCCGGCGGTGGATGCCGCACTGCCTGCACCTCCGGCAGCCTGCCGGCCGCCCGCCGGGTCGCCGTGCGGCGCCAGCGACTCGGGCCGCACCAGCGGGCGCAGCCCTACCCAGGCGCTGCGCACATCGGCCGCCGTCGGCGCTCGCGCCAGCACACCCGCCGCCTCGCGCAGGATGAAGTCGGCCTCGCCGGCCAGCGGCCGCGGCTCGTACGAGCGGTCCTCACGCGGCGTGTCGGTGGTGCCCAGAATCACCTTGCCGAGCCAGGGCACGGCAAACAGCACCCGACCGTCGCGGGTGCGCGGCACCAGCAGCGCATGCCCGCCGGGCAAAAAGTCGCGGTCGACCACCAGATGCAGCCCCTGGCTGGGCGCCACCAGCGCGCGCGCCGACTCGCCGCGGCCTTGCGCGTCGTGGCCGCGCAGGTCGTCCACCCACACGCCGGTGGCGTTGACCACGCAGCGCGCCCTGAGCTGCACGCGCGCACCGGTCTCGGCGTCCTGGCATTGCAGGCCCTGCACCCGGCCGGCCTCGTGCAGCAGGCCGGTGACCGCGCAATGGTTGATGAGCAGCGCGCCGTGCGCGGCCGCCGTGCGTGCCAGCGCAATGGCCAGCCGGGCGTCGTCGAACTGCGCATCCCAGTATTTGACGCCGCCGCGCAGGCCCTGCGGCTGCACCGTCGGCAAGGCCTCGCGCACCTCGGCGGCGTTCAGCCACTGCGTGCGGCCCAGCCCGGCGGCACCCGCCAGGGCGTCATACGCCTTGAGGCCCAGGCCATAAAACGGCTGCTCCCACCAGCGGTAGGCCGGCATCACAAAGGCCAGCGGCCGCGCCAGGTGCGGCGCATTGCGCAGGATGGTCGAGCGCTCGCGCAGGGCCTCGCGCACCAGCGCCACATTGCCCTGCGCCAGATAGCGCACCCCGCCGTGCAGCAGCTTGGTGGCGCGCGACGACGTGCCCTTGGCAAAGTCGTGCGACTCGAGCAGCACCACCGACAGCCCGCGTGCCGCCGCGTCCAGCGCCACGCCCAGCCCGGTGGCGCCACCCCCCACCACAGCCAGATCCCAGGTGCGCGGCTCGGCCAGGCGCGCCATCAGCCCGGCCCGGTCCAGGCGCATCGGTGAACTCACCGGCATCAGCCGCGGGCCCAGGCGCGCGACCGCTGCACCGCCTCGCGCCAGCGCGCCAGCTTGGCGCGGCGCGCCGCATCGCCCAGGCGCGGCTCAAAGCGCCGCTCAGCCTGCCACTGCGACGCGATCTCTTCAGCGCCCGACCACACGCCGGCTGACAGGCCCGCCAGGTAGGCTGCGCCCAGGGCGGTGGTTTCGGTGGTGACCGGTCGCACCACTGGCACCCCCAGAAAGTCGGCCTGCATCTGCATCAGCAGGTCGTTGCGCGAGGCGCCGCCGTCGACCCGCAACTCTTTCAGCGCGATGCCGCTGTCGTGCGCCATGGCGTCGAACATGTCGGCCGTCTGCAGGGCGATTGCCTCGAGCGCGGCGCGGGCGATGTGGGCGCGTGTGGTGCCGCGGGTCATGCCCACCAGCGTGCCGCGCGCGTGGCCATCCCAGTCGGGCGTACCCAGACCGGCAAAGGCGGGCACCAGGTACACATCGCCGGTGTCGGCCACGCTGGCGGCCAGCGCCTCCACGTCGGAGGCCTTGTCGATGATCTGCAGGCCGTCGCGCAACCACTGCACCGTGGCGCCGGCCATGAACACCGAGCCCTCAAGGCAGTAGGCGGTGCGTCGCGGCGCATCCACGGGGCCCTGCCAGCCCACGGTGGTCAGCAGGCGGTGGCGGCTGGGCACCGCGGCGGTGCCGGTGTTCATCAGCATGAAGCAGCCGGTGCCATAGGTGTTCTTGGCCATGCCGGGCGCAAAGCAGGCCTGCCCGAAAGTGGCGGCCTGCTGGTCGCCCGCCACACCGGTGATCGGCAGCGACACGCCCAGCAGCGACGCGTCGCTGGCGCCAAAGTGCCCGCTGGACGGCAGCACCTGCGGCAGCAGCGCGCGCGGGATGTTGAACAGCCGCAGCATCGCGTCGTCCCATTGCAGCGTGCGCACATTGAACAGCAGCGTGCGCGATGCGTTGCTGGCATCGGTGGCGTGCACCGCGCCGGCAGTGAGCTTCCAGATCAGCCAGCTGTCGATGGTGCCGAAGGCCAGTTCGCCGCGCTCGGCACGCTCGCGGGCGCGCGGCACATGGTCAAGCAGCCAGGCCAGCTTGGTGGCCGAAAAATAAGCGTCTAGCACCAGGCCGGTGGCGCGCTGGATGCGCGGGGCCTCGCCGTGCGCGCGCAGCGCGTCGCAGGTGCCTGCGGTGCGGCGGTCCTGCCAGACGATGGCAGGGGCCACCGGCTCACCGGTCGCGCGGTCCCACAGCACCGTGGTTTCGCGCTGATTGGTGATGGCCAGTGCGCGCACCGTGGCGGCACCGGCGCGGGCCAGCGCCTCGCGCGCCACCGCCAGCTGGGTTTGCCAGATCTCGTTGGCGTCGTGCTCCACCCAGCCGGGTTGCGGAAAGTGCTGGCGGAATTCGCGCTGCGCCACCGCCACGCTGCGGCCCTGGCGGTCGAACACGATCGCGCGTGAACTGGTGGTGCCCTGGTCGAGCGCAAGTACCGACATGGCGTCTTCCCGTGACTGCAAGCGCTGAAGGTTAACGCAAGCGGCGACAATGCCGCGTCGAGCCTGAACCGCATGAACACCGCCTCCACCCCCTCTGCCCTTCACGACCTTCGCATCGCCTTCATCGGTGGCGGCAACATGGCCAGCGCCATCATCGGCGGCCTGCTGCGCGACGGACTGAGCGCCGCGCACATCAGCGTGGTCGAACCACTGGCCGCCACTCGCGACAAGCTGCTGGCCGACCATGGCGTGCAGGCGCTGCCGCAGGCCGGTGCGGCGCTGCAATCGGCGCAACTGGTGGTGTGGGCCATCAAGCCGCAAACCTTTCGCGAGGCCGCGCAGCCGGTGCGGCCTTTCACCGCCGCCGCGCTGCACCTGAGCGTGGCCGCAGGCATCCGCAGCGACAGCATCGCGCAGTGGCTGGGCACTGACCGCGTGGTGCGCGCCATGCCCAACACGCCGGCGCTCATCGGGCTGGGCATCACCGCGCTGTTTGCGCGCAGCGGCGCGGGCGCTGCCGATCGTGCCCTGGTGGAGCAGGTGCTGCGCCCCACCGGCCACAGCCTGTGGGTGGACGCCGAGCCGCTGCTGGATGCGGTGACGGCGCTGTCGGGCTCGGGGCCGGCCTACGTGTTTTATTTCATCGAGGCGATGACCGACGCCGGCGTGGCCATGGGGCTGAGCGCCGCGCAGGCGCAGCAACTGGCGATTGCCACCTTTGCCGGCGCCTCGGCCCTGGCACAGCGATCCGACGAGCCGCCAGCGGTGCTGCGCGAGCGGGTCACCTCCAAGGGCGGCACCACCTACGCGGCCCTGAGCGCGATGCAGGCCGACGGCGTGGCGCAGCTGTTTGCCAAGGCGCTGCGCGCTGCGCGCGACCGGGCGACCGAGCTGGGGGATGAGTTCGGGCGTTGATTCGGCGTTTGCACAGGCTTTGCAAACGCACGGTCAACGCGCCTCTTCGAGCGGCCGTTACCCGTGTGGGTCCATCCTCATGGGTGTGAGGGCGGGCCACCACACTCCAGTTGAACGGAACCACGATGAAAGCCCTTCTCGCCGCCCTGATCAGCGCCTCGGTCTTTGCCGCCGCTGCCCAAGCTCCCGTCACCTCCGCCACACCGGCCACACCGGCATCCCCCGCCGCCACCCCGGCGGTGCAGTCTGACCCGGCCAAGCCGGCACCGAAGAAGAAGGCCAGCAACGCCAAAACGTCGTCCAAGACGGCCACGAAAAAGGCCGACTGAGCCTGCTGCCCGGTTCCGCACCGCACGGAACCGAACCGCCCCAAGGGGCGGTTTTTCTTTGACCCAACGTCAGGACAAGGCCTTGCCGCCCCGCGATGGCGCGCCAGGCATCACTGCAGCGCGTAGCTCAGCGCGATGCCGGCAAACACCGCAAAGCCCACCCAGTGGTTCAGCCGAAAGGCCTTGAAGCAGCCGTCGCGGCTGCGATCGGCAATCAGGCGGCCATGCCACAGCGCCTGCGCGGCCGCGGCGGCCAGACCCAGCCACAGGGGCCAGGCGCTGGTGCCACCGTCTCCGCCCGCGCCCGGCATGCGCGGCACGAGCAGCAGCGCCCACAAGGCGATGAACGCCGCATAAAAGCCCATCACCGCCGCCACATCGAAGCGGCCCAGGGTGATGGCCGAGGTCTTCATGCCGATCCTCAGGTCGTCGTCGCGGTCCACCATCGCGTACTCGGTGTCGTAGGCCAGCACCCAGAACAGGTTGCCCAGCAGCAGCCACCAGGCCAGCGCCGGCACGCGCGACTGCACCGCCGCAAACGCCATCGGAATGCCGAAGCTGAAGGCCACGCCCAGCACCGCCTGCGGCATCGACACAAAGCGCTTGGCAAACGGATACGCCAGCGTGACCGCCAGCGCCGCGAACGACCACGCGATGGTGGCCGCATTGGTGGTGAGCACCAGCGCAAATGCACACAACGCCAGCACCGCACCCAGCGCCATCGCCTGCCTCACCGACACCTGGCCCGAGGTGACCGGACGCTGCGCGGTGCGCTTGACGTGGCGATCAAAGTCGCGGTCGGCCACGTCGTTGATGCAGCAACCGGCGCTGCGCATGAGCACAGTGCCCAACGTGAACACCAGCACCAGATGCCAGCCCGGCCAGCCGTGCGAGGCCACCCACAGCGCGCTCAGCGTGGGCCAAAGCAGCAGCAGCCAGCCGGCGGGTCGGTCCCAGCGGATGAGGTCGAGGTACAGCGACAGGCGCGAGCGCTGCATGCGATGCGGCCTGCCGAGTCAGGACAGGCGCTTGGCGCCCTGCAGTTCGCAGGCGTAGATGGCGTTGCGCAGCGCGGCGATCGCCTCGTAGCGGGTGAAGCTGCGACGCCAGGCCAGCACCACGCGGCGGGTGGGCGGCTCGCCGCCTTGCGCGTCGGTGATCGGCAGGTAGCGCACATAGCCGTCGCTGCCCGCACCCTCGGCACCCGCGGGGCCATCAGCGCCACCCGCACTTCCACCAGGCTTGCGGCGCTTCTTGCCATCGCCCGCTGCAGGCTGCGCCGCAAACGCATCGCGCGGCACGCTCAGGCGCGGCACCAGTGTCACGCCCATGCCGGCGGCCACCATGTGCTTGATGGTCTCCAGGCTCGAGCCCTCGAAGCTCTTGCGGATGCCCTCGGCGTCGCTGGAAAAGCGCGCGAACTCGGGGCACACCTCGAGCACATGGTCCCGAAAACAGTGCCCGTTGCCCAGCAGCAGCATGGTCTCCTGCTTGAGCGCCTCGGCCTGCACCGATGACTGCGCGGCCAGCGGATGGTTGATGGGCACGGCCGCCATGAAAGGCTCGTCGTACAGCGGCGCCACCGCCAGGCCCGTGTCGGGAAAGGGCTCGGCCAGGATCGCGCAATCGATCTCGCCGGTGCGCAGCATCTCCAGCAGCTTGACGGTGAAGTTCTCCTGAAGCATCAGCGGCATCTGCGGCGTGCGCGCGATCGCCTGACGCACCAGGTCGGGCAGCAGGTAGGGGCCGATGGTGTAGATGATGCCCAGCTTGAGCGGCCCGGCCAGCGGGTCCTTGCCTCGCTTGGCGATCTCCTTGATGGCGGCGGCCTGCTCCAGCACGCTTTGCGCCTGGCGCACGATCTCCTCGCCCAGCGGCGTGACCGCCACCTCGTTGGCACTGCGCTCGAACAGCTTGACCTCGAGCTCTTCCTCGAGCTTCTTGATCGCCACCGACAGCGTGGGCTGCGAGACAAAGCAGGCCTCGGCCGCGCGGCCGAAGTGCTTCTCGCGCGCCACGGCGACGATGTAGCGGAGCTCGGTGAGCGTCATGCGCGCATCTTAGGGCAGCGTGGGCTGCCACTCACGCCTTCAGGAACTCGGCCTTGCCGCCCAGCCAGCGCGCCACATGCGCGGCGGCGCGATCGGGGTGGCGCTGCAGCAGCACGGGCGCGACGCGGCGGGCCCAGTCGAGCAGGTGGGTGTCGGTGGCGAGGTCGGCAAAGCGCAGCAAGGGCGTACCCGACTGGCGCGCACCCATGAACTCGCCGGGGCCGCGGATCTCAAGGTCGCGCCGTGCAATCTCGAAGCCGTCGCTGGTGTCCATCATGGCCTTCAGGCGCGCGCGCGCGGTCTCGCCCAGGCGCAGCGCATCGCCGGTGGAATACAGCAGCACGCAGGCCGATGCGGCGGCACCGCGCCCCACGCGGCCGCGCAATTGATGCAACTGGCTCAGGCCAAAGCGCTCGGCATGCTCGATCACCATCAACGACGCATTGGGCACATCCACGCCCACCTCGATCACGGTGGTGGACACCAGCACCGCCATCTGGCCGGCTTCAAACAGCGCCATCACCGCTTTTTTTTCGGCCGCGGGCATGCGCGAGTGCAACAGGCCCACCAGCGCAGGCGAGCCATCAACCAGCCGTACGTCATGCAGCGCGGCGCTCAGGGCCTCGTGCGTGGCGGTGGCATTGGTCAGGTCCAGCGCCTCGCTTTCCTCGATCAGCGGGCACACCCAGTAGACCTGCCGCCCCTGCGCCACCTGCGCACGGATGCGCTCGATCACCTCGTCGCGGCGCGCCTCGGCAATCAACCGGGTGACCACCGGCGTGCGCCCGGGCGGCAGCTCGTCCAGCGTGGACACGTTCAAGTCGGCGTAGTAGCTCATCGCCAGGGTGCGCGGGATGGGCGTGGCGCTCATCATCAGCAGGTGGGGCTCGAGGGCCGCGTGCTCGCCCGGCCCCTGCGCGCCGGCGTCGCCCAGCTTGCCGCGCAGTGCCAGCCGCTGCGCCACGCCAAAGCGGTGCTGCTCGTCGATGATGGCCAGCGCCAGCCGCTTGAATCGCACCTGCTCCTGGATGACCGCATGCGTGCCCACCACCAGCGCAGCCTCACCGCTTTCGATCAGCGCCAGCATCGCGTTGCGGTCTTTCTTCTTCTGGCTGCCGGTGAGCCAGGCCACCCGCTGGCCGCGCGGCGCCAGCAGCGGCTCGAGCCAGTCGATCAGCTTGCGAAAGTGCTGCTCGGCCAGGATTTCGGTGGGTGCCATCAGCGCGCATTGCCAGCCGGCGTCGATGGCCGTGGCCGCAGCCAGCGCCGCCACCACCGTTTTGCCTGAGCCCACGTCGCCCTGCAGCAGCCGGTGCATCGGCACGGGCGTGGCCAGATCCTGCGCTATCTCGTTGCCCACACGGCGTTGCGCGCCCGTGAGTGCAAACGGCAGCGCGGCCAGCAGGTGTTCGTGCAGGCCACCGGGTTGTGCCTGCAAGGCGGGTGCGCGCAGCAAGGCACGCTCAGCCCGGCTTTGCAGCTGCGACAGCTGCTGCGCCAGCAGCTCCTCGGCCTTCAGCCGCTGCCACGCCGGGTGGCTGCGGTCTTCCAGCGTGGCCAGCGACACATCGGGTGTCGGGTGATGCAAAAACTGCAGCGCGGCGCGCAGGTCCCAGTCGGCAGGGCACCCCGGTGGCGGTGGCAGTTGGGTATCACGCCCCAGCACGCCGTCCCACGGGTCGCGCAGGTCGGCGCGCGACAGGCCGCCGATCACCGCCTTGCGCAGATAGGGCTGGCTCAGGCCGGCCACCGTGGGGTACACCGGCGTCAGCGCATCGGGCAACTCACCGCCTGCCGTGCGAAAGGCCGGATGCATCATGGTGAAGCCGAGGAAGCCGCCCTTCAACTCGCCGCGCACCCGCACCCGCGCGCCCACCGCCAGCGTCTTTTGGTGCGATGGGTAAAAGCTGAAGAAACGCAGCACGCACGTATCGCTGCCGTCATCCACCGTCACCAGCAGCTGGCGGCGCGGGCGGTACTGCACCTCGCTGTGCGTCACCGTGGCCTCGATCTGCACCGTGTCGCCCTCGCGCGCGTCGCGCAGCCGCACGATGCGCGTCTCGTCTTCGTAGCGCAGCGGCAGGTGCAGGGCCAGGTCGATGTCGCGCACCAGGCCAAGCTTGCGCAGCGCCTTTCGCGGCGCGCTCAGCTCTGCGGCAGCGCGTTGCGTGCCTGCGCCTGAATGGACCATGCGCGCATTTTGACGCTGCATACTGTGCGCATGGCTCGCATCCTCACTGTCACCTTCAATCCCTCGGTGGACCGCGCCACCGCCACCGAGCGCCTGCAGCACACCGTCAAGATGCGCTGCGATGCGCCCACGGTGTACCCGGGTGGCGGCGGGCTGAACGTGGCGCGCGTGCTGACGCGCCTGGGCGCCGACGTGCTGGCCCTGCACACCGCCGCCGGCCTGACCGGGTCGCTGCTGGGCGCACTGCTGACGCGCGAAGGCGTGGCCGCGCGCGCCATCAGCGTGCCGGGCCTCACCCGCGACAACCTGTCGGTGGTGGAGCGAAGCAGCGGCGAGGAATACCGCTTTGTGATGCCCGGGCCGCAACTGGCCGATGCCGACGTGCAGGCCTGCATGCAGGCGGTGTTCGAGGCGGCATCACGGCCGCTGGCCGACTGGGTGGTGCTGTCGGGCAGCCTGCCCCAGGGCATGCCCGACGACGCCTACGCCACGCTGGCGCGCCGCCTCAAGGCCATGGGCTGCCGCATCGCGCTGGATGCACCGGGCGCGGCACTCAAGGCGGGGCTGCGCGCGGGCGGCGTGGACCTGATCAAGCCCAGTCTGGACGAACTGCGCGAGGTGACCGGCCAGCCGCTGGCGCACATCGACGAGCAGCGCGAAGCCGCGCAGGCGCTGGTGCGCGGCCGCCTGGCCGACACGGTGGTGCTGTCGCTGGGGCCGGCGGGCGCGGTGCTGGCCACGCGCGACGGCACCTGGCAGGTGGACGGCTTGCCGATGACGGTGCACAGCACCACGGGTGCGGGCGACAGCATGCTGGCCGCCATGGTGTGGAGCCTGCTGCGCGGGCAGCATGCGCGCGAGGCGCTGCGCTGGGGCGTGGCGGCCGGCTCGGCGGCGGTGGCCCAGCAGGCATCGGCCCTGGGCTCGCGCCAGGACATCGAAGCCCTGCAACCGCGTGTGAGTGCGCCCCGGCCCTGCTAAGCCGGCGCACCTTCGAAGCCACTGCGCAGCGGCCGTGTCAGAGCTTCATTTCGACGGGCACACCGCCCGTACCACCCGCAGCGCCCGCATCGCCAGCCAGGCCTACCGGTGCAAGCGTGCCCAGCTGGCTTGAGGGACCACTGGCTCGCACGCTGGCAGCCAGCGTGAGCGCCGTCACCACGTCGCGCACCGTCTTGCGGTCGCGCGGCGTCAGCGACAGATAACGCTGGATCAGTTCACGATCGACCAGGTCAGCCTCGCTGCCCTCGCCCAAGGGCTCCGCCGCGTGCGGCGCCTGCGGCAGCGAGCCAAAGCGCAGCACGTCGGGGCTGACATGCAGCCAGTCCGACAGCACGCGCAGCTTGTCCTGCGTGGGGATGGACTTGCCGATCAGCCAGTTGCGTGCGGTGTGGGGCGTGATGCTTTTGCCCCAGTAGCGTCCGTTGAATTCGTTGGCCACGCGCGTGGGTGACGGGCGAATGCCCGCCGCCTCCAGCGCCTGGCGCAGGCGCTCGGAAAAAGCACGGCTTTCTGAGGAATATGCCACAACACGCAACGATAAATACAGCCCAAGGCCGCAAGGTGATTGCTGCCACCTTTTTAAGAAAACTCTGATTACCTTCGGGTTAACGGACCCTTTCAAGGCCCACGCCGACGCTCCACATCGACACCGACACCGATATCGACATCGACATCGTTAGCAAGCTAACGCCAGCGCCGCCGCGCACCCATGACACGACGCAACGCACCGTCACCGCTTGCGCCCTTGCTGCAGCGGCTGCGCCTGCGCACGGTTCGCGATAATCGCTAGCCCTTCTTGGTACGGACGCGTCCCGTCCTCAAGCATCCATGAGCCTCCTCACCCCCCAGGGCGCTGCAGCCCCAAAAGCTGCCCCAAACGCTACCCCGAACGCTGCCCCCAACGCCTCGCTGGCCGGCATGCAGCCACTCACCCTGTCCGACTTCGACTTCGCGCTGCCGCCCGAACTGATCGCGCAGCACCCCACCGCCGAGCGCAGTGCCTCGC
Organism: Burkholderiaceae bacterium; assembly: GCA_046091865.1. GTDB lineage: Bacteria > Pseudomonadota > Gammaproteobacteria > Burkholderiales > Burkholderiaceae_C > JBDLRH01. Next base: position 13,613 of record JBJTCL010000016.1, read on the forward strand.
GCTTGCTGGACGGCACCCAACCCGCACCGGTGGACCGCGTGTTCCGCGATCTGCCAGCCCTGCTGAACCCGGGCGACCTGTTGGTGTTCAACGACACGCAAGTGGTGAAGGCGCGGCTGTTTGGCGAAAAGCCCAGCGGCGGCAAGCTGGAGCTGTTGATCGAACGCGTGCTGCCCACCGAGGCCGTGGCGCCGGATGCACCGCCGCACCAGGTGGTGGCGCACATGAAGGTGAGCAAGAAGCCGCCGGTGGGCACGGTGCTGCGCATGGCTGCAGATGCACAGGGCCGGCACAGCTTTACCGCCACGCTGCTGAGCCGCTGGCCCGACGAGCAGGGCGCGCTGTTTCGCTTTGCACTCAGCGACGACCCGTGGGCGCTGATGCAGCGCCACGGCCATGTGCCGCTGCCGCCCTATATCACTCATGCCGACGACGCCGAAGACGAGCGCCGCTACCAGACGGTGTTCGCCAAAAACCCGGGCGCGGTGGCCGCACCCACGGCGGCGCTGCACTTTGACGACGGCGTGCTGGCCGCCCTGGACGCGCGCGGCGTGCTGCGCGCCAGCGTGACGCTGCATGTGGGCGCGGGCACCTTTCAGCCAGTGAAGGTGGACAACATCGCCGAGCACCGCATGCACAGCGAGTGGTACCGCATCCCGGCACCGACGATCGATGCGATCCGCGACTGCCGCGCACGCGGCGGCCGCGTGTTGGCGGTGGGCACCACCACCATCCGTACGCTGGAGAGCTGGGCACGCAGCGCTGATGAACAACTGCATGGCGGCGCCACCGAGGGCGACACCGACATCTTCATCACGCCAGGCTTCCGCTTCCGCGTGGTGGACCGGCTGATCACCAACTTCCATTTGCCCAAGTCCACGCTGATGATACTGGTGAGCGCCTTTGCCGGGCACCGTCACATCATGGGGCTGTACGCGCATGCGATCGAGCAGCGCTACCGCTTCTTCAGCTACGGCGACGCGATGCTGCTGTCGCGCGAGACGGCTTCGGCACAAGACTGACAAGGCTGACCATGCTGCACTTCGAACTGCTTGCCACCGACGCCGACAGCCACGCGCGGCGCGGCCGCCTCACGCTCAACCACGGCGTGGTGCAAACACCCATCTTCATGCCGGTGGGCACCTACGGCACGGTCAAGGGCGTGATGCCGCAAAGCCTGGAGGACATGGGCGCGCAGATCATCCTGGGCAACACCTTCCACCTGTGGATGCGCCCGGGGTTGGACATCATGCAGAGCTTCGGCGGCCTGAACGGCTTTGAGCGCTGGCACAAGCCCATCCTGACCGACAGCGGTGGCTTTCAGGTGTGGTCTCTTGGCGAGATGCGCAAGATCAGCGAGGAAGGCGTGAAGTTCGCGTCGCCCGTCAACGGCGACCGGCTGTTCCTCACGCCCGAGATCAGCATGCAGATCCAGGCCACGTTGAACAGCGACATCGTGATGCAGTTCGACGAGTGCACGCCATATGAAACCAAGGGCCACATCACCACCGAGCGCGAGGCGCGCGCATCAATGGAGCTGAGCCTGCGCTGGGCCAAGCGCTGCCAGGCCGAATTTGCGCGGCTGGAGAACCCCAACGCGCTGTTCGGCATCGTGCAGGGCGGCATGTTCGAGCACCTGCGCCAGGAGTCTCTGGACGCGCTGGTGGCGCTGGACTTTCCGGGCTATGCGGTGGGCGGCGTGAGCGTGGGCGAACCCAAGGACGACATGCTGCGCATCATGGCGCACACGCCGCACCGCCTGCCGGCGCACAAGCCGCGCTACCTGATGGGCGTGGGCACACCCGAAGACCTGGTGGACGGCGTGGCCGCGGGCGTGGACATGTTCGATTGCGTGATGCCCACCCGCAATGCGCGCAACGGCCACCTGTTCACACGGTTTGGTGATTTGAAGATCCGTAACGCGCGCCACAAAAGCGACCATGCACCGCTGGACAGCACCTGCAGTTGCTACACCTGCCAGGGCCGCACCCATGCCGACGGCAGCACCAGCGGTGGCTTCAGCCGCGCCTACCTGCACCACCTCGACCGCTGCGGCGAGATGCTGGGCCCGATGCTCACCACCATCCACAACCTGCACTACTACCTGAACCTGATGCGCGAAGTGCGCGAGGCGCTGGACGCCGGGCGCTTTGGTGAATTCCGCGCGCAGTTCCGCGCCGACCGCGCCCGCGGGGTCTGACGTGACGCCGGCGGTCACCGTGCCGCGCCGCCTACTGCCGGTGCTGGTAGCCGCGCAACTGGCCGGCACCTCGCTGTGGTTCGCAGTGAATGCGGTGATGCCCGACCTGCAGCGCGAATTCGGCTGGCCCGCCACGGCCGTGGGCACGCTGACCTCGGCGCTGCAGTTCGGCTTCATCCTCGGCACGCTGGTGTTCGCGCTGTTGGCCATTACCGACCGCTTTGCTGCACGCAACGTGTTCCTGATCTGCGCGCTGGCCGGCGCGGCCTGCACCGTGGGCGCGTGGGCCATGGTGGGCCACCTGCAGGCACTCACCGCGTGGCGCTTTGCCACCGGCTTCTTTCTGGCAGGCATCTACCCGGTGGGCATGAAGATCGCGTCGCAGTGGTATTCACAGCCGCGCTCGGGCGGCCTGGGCGCCGCACTGGGCCTGCTGATCGGGGCGCTGGTGCTGGGCTCGGCCAGTGCGCACGCGCTGCGGGCCCTGTCGGGCGCGTTGCCCTGGCCCTCGCTGATGCTGGGTGTGGCCGCGCTGGCCGCTGCCGGCGGGCTGCTGCTGTTCCTGGCCTTGCCAGATGCACCGGGCGCGGTGGCGCGCGTCACCACCCTGCAGTGGCGCGCCCTGGGCACGCTGGTGTCCGACGCGCGGGTGCGCAGTTCGGTGCTGGGCTACTTTGGCCACATGTGGGAGCTCTACACCCTGTGGGTGCTGGTGCCGCTGATCCTGGCGCCGCGGCTCGATGGGGTGGCGCTGTCGTGGGCCGCCTTTGCCGTGATCGGCTCGGGGGCGCTGGGCTGCATCGTGGGCGGCGGGTTGGCGCAACGCTTCGGCAGCGCACGCGTGGCCGGCGCGCAGCTGGCCACCAGCGGCCTGTGCTGTCTGCTGGCGCCCTGGGCCATCGGCGCGGCCGATGCGCTGTTCTACGGCTGGTTGCTGGTGTGGGGCATCACCGTGGCCGGCGATTCGCCGCAGTTCTCGACGCTCACCGCGCGCAACGCGCCGCCGCAGGCGGTGGGCAGCGTGCTCACGCTCACCAACAGCATCGGCTTTGCGATCTCGATCGCCAGCATCCTGCTGTTCGTGGAGCTGTCGGCGCGCCTGCCGCTGGGGTGGCTGCTGACCGGCCTGGCCGTCGGGCCGGCCCTGGGCTTGTGGGCGCTGCGGCCGCTGCTGCGCGAAGAGCGCTGAACGCTGAGCGCTGCTGAACGAGGATCGACGCCGATGCGGCGTAGCCCGCCGCAGTCTGCCGAGAGCCGTCAGGCCGGCGCGGTGAACACCGTCAGCACGCCGGTGTAGCCGTAGATGTGATGGCGCGCGATCTCGCCGCCCGCAAAAAAGCCGGTCAGCGGCACATCGCCCAGCGCATGGCGCAGGATCTGCAGCTCGGCGCTAGGCCCGCCAAAGTGCGGCCCGCCGCGGCCCGAGCAACTCACGTAAATCGCACCGGCGATGCGCTGCGCCGGATGCGGCATGGCGCCAGGCTCGGGCGCGGCCAGCGCCGAGGCCACGGCCAGCGGCAGTTCTTCGGGCTCGAGCTCTTCGCGGATTTCGGCGCAGATGCGCATCAGGTCGGCGCGGGCGGCCTGCACATTGCGCTCGCAGAACGCCAGCCGCATGCCCGCCTCTGCACGGTCGGCGATCGCCACCGCGCGCCGGCCCGGATCGAGCCCGATGAGGTGACGCACCCGCGTGTCGGCCCCAAAGTGCCCGGTGCGGCCCACCGCGTCGCTGCCGGCGGCCGTCAGGCCCACCAGCGTCTGGCGCAAACGCTCCACCGCCTCCTGCGGCCGGTCAAGCGTGATGTTCAGGTCGGCCAGCAGCACATCCAGCGATGACTCGCCATCCAGCGTCAGCACCACGTTGTCGTCGCAGGCCGTCACCTCGCGCACCGGCGCCACCGGCTGGCAGCCCTGCGTGACGCGCGACACCAGCGTGACGCCTTCGCCAAAGGCCACACCGCTCAGGCCGCCGTGGAACACGCCGCGCGCCGCGCCCTGCCCGCGCATGTTGCCGTTGCCGCCCACCGCAAACTGCACCGACTCGCTGCGGCTGGCGCTCAGGCCGCCGAACAGATAGCCGGTGTGGGTGCGTCCGGCCACCTCGGCCACCAGTTCGGCCAGGTCGGGCGTGCGGCCCTCGGCATGCACCAGCGCGGTGTGCGCCTCGAACGCTGCGCCGGCGCTGCCCGCAGCGCCCGAGCCCAGCGGCGCCACCCCCGAGAACACGCGGTACTGATCGGCCGGCAGGTCGCACAGCATCACGCTGAGCGCGGGCTCGTCAAAGTACTCGACGTTGCTGCCACACACGCCCACGCCCACCGTGCCGGACCAGTCGGTGACTTCGGGTAGTTCGGCGCTCAGGTGATCGAGGATGTCCTGCGCATGGCTTGCGTAGTGGTCGGTGATGTAGAGCAGGCCCAGCGTGGGCGCCGATGCATGCGTGGGCAGCGCCATCTGCGCGCGCAACTGCGCCAGCACCAGGCCGGCGGCCATGCCCCACTGCCGGTGGGTGGCGTGGGCAGCGGGGAAGAGCTTCACCGGCGCGTCAGCTCGGCTTGCGGGCAGATGGCTTGGCCGAGCGCCGGGCGGCGCCTGCGGCACGACTGGCCACACCGCTGGCCACGCGACCCGCCGCCTTAGTGGCCGCGCTGGTGGCCGCGCTGGTGGCAGCACCGGCCGCATTGCCCATGGTCGATGCCATGGCCTTGGCGGTGCCGGTGGCGGTTTTCAGGGCTTCCTTGGCCATGCTGCCGGCCATCTGCCGTGTGGCGTCCACAGCGGTCTGCTTGGCGGCATCCTTCATGGCGTTGGCGGCGATCTGCTGGAACTGCTGCGACAACGATCCCCACCACTGCATCGGATCGATCACGCCGTTGGCGGCAGCCGCTGCGGGTGCAGCGGCCTTGGCCGACTTGCGCGCGGCCGGCTTGCGTGGCGCTGCCGACTTGCGCGCAGGCGGGCTGCTGTCCTGGCTGGACGCAGCAGGAGCGGCAGCAGAGGAAGCGGCAGCGGCACCAGGGTCTGGCTTGAGCTGCATCGCCTTGGCCAGCTCGCCCACGCTGAAGTTCATGCCCTGCAGCGTGGACAGCGTCATCTTCTGCACCTCCAGCGCCTGCACCGTGGCGCCGATGGCCTTGGAGTTCTGCTCGAGCCAGAACTGCACCGTCTTGAGCTCGTCGATGCGCTTTTGCAGGTCTTCCACGTTCACCGTGGGCGCGATCCAGCTCGACAGGTTGGGCATCTGCGGCATGCCCTGCGTGGCGCCCTTGGCCAGGTTCTGCAGGAAGTCAAAGCCCGGTACGAATTTGCCGAAGCCAAAGTTGTTCGAGTCAGCCATGGGGTGCTCCTGCAAACGCCGTGCTAGCAGCTTACCCCAAGGCTCGCGCCGTGGCGTGGCGGCGCCACCTGCCGCCGGCGTGGATCAATGTTTGTGGCTGCCGTGCGACATCGGCGCGGCACCGGTTGCGCCCGATGCACCCGGTGTGGCCGGGGGCGGCGCGGACAGCACCGGCACGTTCAGCTCCACGCGCTGCTGCACACCACGCGCATCGCGAACGATCAGCGTCAGCGGCACGGTGGTGTCCTTGGGCAGCGCGGCCTTCAGGTCCATCAGCATCACGTGGTAGCCGCCGGGCTTGAGCTCCACCGCCTGGCCTGCGGGCAGGTCCAGTGCGTCGATGGCGCGCATGCGCATCACGTTGCCTTCCATCTTCATCTCGTGCACCTCGGTCACGCCGGCGGCGGGTGACGAGGCACCCACGAGCTTCATGCCTTCTTTGGCAGTGATGCGCATGAAGGCGCCGGTGCCCTTTTGGCCCGGCACGGTGGGACGCACCCACGCGCCGTCCACCTGCAACAGCGAAGGCGCGGCCGGCTGTGCCCATGCGGCGGGGCCTGTGGCCAGTGCAAGCGCGGCCAGCGCCGCACCAGCGGTGCGCAGCAGGCTTGGGCGGCTGCGCTTTGCAAACAGTGTGTTCATCGCTTGTTCCCTGAAAGTTACGGGCTGTGATGCGCCGTGCGCCGTTGTGTGTGGCGCACTCAGTACTTGGGTGCGCGGCGCTCGCGCAGGCTGGCCACGCCCTCGCGCACATCGGGGCCGGCAAAGCCCATGAACTCCAGCGCCAGTGAGGTGTCGAAGGTGGGGCCGGCCTGGCGCAGCCAGTTGTTCAGCGAGTACTTGGTCCAACGGATCGCCGTCTGGCTGCCGCTGGCCAGACGGTCGGCCACCTCGTAGGCCTTGGGCAGCAACTGGTCGTCGTCCACCGTCAGCGCTACGAGGCCAATGCGCTCGGCCTCCTCGCCGCTCAGCGGTTCGCACAGCATCAGGTAGTACTTGGCCTTGGCCATGCCGCACAGCAGCGGCCAGATGATGGCGGCGTGATCGCCCGCGGCCACGCCCAGGCGCGTGTGGCCGTCGACGATCCTGGCGCTCTTGGCGGCGATCGGGATATCGGCCAACAGGCCCGCCACCAGGCCCGCGCCCACCGCCGGGCCGTGCATCGCGCTGACGATGGGCTTGTCGCAGTTGATGACGTTGTAGACCAGGTCGCGCGCCTCTTTCCACACGCGGGTGCGCACCTCGAAATCCTGCGCCATGTCGGTGACCAGCGACAGATCGCCACCGCCCGAAAAGCCCATGCCCTCGCCGCGCAGCACCGCGCAGCGCACGCTGTCATCGGCACTGACGTCGCGCCAGATCTCGGCCAGCTCCCAGTGGCCGTCGTGCGCCGCGGTGGGCAGCTTGCCGTTGGCCGCCTTCATCTGCAGGTCGAGCACCGAGTCGTTGGGGCCGCGGCGCGTGATGTGGAAGGTCTGGTAGCGCGAGTAGTCGATGCTGCGGGAGCTCATGGTGTGTGATGGGTCGGCAAGTGGTGGATGGAGCCGCGAGGGGTGAACACCCCGCCGTGTGCGCACGATTGTGCCGCGCGCTGCGCTATGCTGCACGCCCCATGAGCGACGCCTACACCTTCGCCTCGGCGACGATCCTGCTGCTGCTGATCACCGATCCGCTGGGCAACATCCCGATCTTTGCCAACGCGCTGCGCCATGTGGCGCCCGAGCGCCGCACCCGCGTGATCGTGCGCGAGGTGTTGATCGCCTTTGGCGTGCTGCTGGTGTTCATGTTCGTCGGCGACCGCTTCTTGCGGCTGATGAACCTGTCGGACATGTCGCTGCAGATCGCAGGCGGCGTGGTGTTGTTTTTGATCGCGCTGCGCATGATCTTTCCGCCACCCGCGGTGGTTCAGGCCGAGCCGCAGGGCGAGCCACTGATCGTGCCGCTGGCCATTCCGGCCATCGCCGGCCCGTCGGCCATGGCCACAGTGATGCTGCTGGTCAGTCAGGCGCCGCACCGGCGGCTGGAATGGGTGGGCGCGCTCAGCGTGACGATGCTGGTGGGCGCGGTGGTGCTGCTGCTGGCCGAACGCATCCAGCGGGTGATCGGCGAGCGCGTGGTGCTGGCCTTCGAGCGGCTGATGGGCCTGATTCTGGTGGCGGTGGCCACCGAGATGCTGATCCGCGGGCTGAAGGCGCTGGTGGCGCAGTTACGCTGACCCCGTTGCGCTGACCCCGTCGCCGTTACCTTGCCAGCGGCGCAATCGTCTGGTCGATGGCGCCGAACACGCTCTGCCCGTCGGCGCCCTTCACCTCGATGCGGATGGTGTCGCCGAACTTCATGAAGGCGGTGCTGGGCTTGCCGTCCAGGATGGTCTCGATCGCGCGCTTTTCGGCGATGCAGCTGTAGCCCTTGGGCCAGTCCATGCGGCCGTCCTGCTCCACGCCCTTGTTGGAGACGGTGCCGCTGCCCACGATGCTGCCGGCGCGCACATTGCGCGTCTTGCAGATGTGCGCGATCAGCTGGCCGAAGTGAAAGGTCATCTCGGGGCCCGCCTCGCACATGCCCACCTTACGGCCGTTCCAGGTGCTTTGCACCGTCAGGTGAAGGCGGCCGCCCTGCCAGGCCTCGCCCACCTCATCGGGCGTGACCGCCACCGGGCCGAACGCGGTGGCCGGCTTGCTCTGGAAGAAGCCAAAGCCCTTGGCCAGCTCGTCGGGGATCAGGTTGCGCAGGCTCACGTCGTTCGCAATCATCAGCAGGCGAACGCCCTCCAGCGCCTGCTCGGGTGTGCTGCCCATGGCCACGTCGCCGGTAACCACCGCCACCTCGGCCTCGAAGTCGATGCCGAAATCTTCGCTGGGGCACACCACGTCGTCGCGCGGGCCGATGAAGTCGTCGCTGCCGCCCTGGTACATCAGCGGGTCGGTGTAGAAGGTCTTGGGCACCTCGGCGTTGCGCGCGCGGCGCACCAGCTCCACATGGTTGATGTAGGCCGAGCCATCGGCCCACTGGTAGGCGCGCGGCAGCGGCGCCATGCACATCTTCGGGTCGAAGGCGAACGCGTGGCGCGCCTTGCCCTGGTTGAGCGTCTGGAACAGGTCCTGCAGCTGCGGGCTGATGAAGTTCCAGTCATCCAGCGCCTGCTGCAAGGTGTCGGCAATGCCGGTCGCATAATGGGCTTGACTCAGGTCACGCGAGACGGCGACGAGCTGGCCGTCGCGCGAGTCGTCCTTGTAGGTGGCGAGTTTCATGGACAATTACGCATTGTTAAATCGATTTAACTAATCGAAATTCTAGCGTAAGCGCGTCCCTTGCCAGCCCGACCCACTGCACGCCCCCCGGGCAACACCCCGACCCGCACCGCGGCGCCACGCAGCGCATTGCCGCGCACGCCCTCAACTCGCACGCCCTCGCCGCGCGCAGGCATCCAGTCGGTGGAGGTGGGGTTTGCCTTGCTCGAGGCGCTGGCGCGCGCCGACGGCCCGCGGATGCTGCGCGACCTGGCCGCCGCCGCCGGCATGAGTGCGGCCAAGGCGCACCGCTACCTGGTGAGCTTTCAGCGGCTGCAACTGGTCACGCAGGACGGCGCCAGCACCCGCTACGACCTGGGGCCGGCGGCCCTCAAGCTGGGGCTGGCTTCGCTGTCGCGGCTGGACGCGGTGCGCATGGCGCGCGAGCGTGCCAATGCCCTGATGCAGGAGATCGGCCACACGGTGGCGGTGGCCGTCTGGGGCAACCACGGGCCCACCATCGTGCACTGGGAAGAGTCGCCGCAGGCGGTCACCGTCAACCTGCGGCTGGGCGACGTGATGCCGCTGCTGTCGTCGGCCACCGGGCGCTGCTTTGCGGCCTGGGTGTCGTGGGAGGCGATCACGCCCCTGCTGCGCACCGAGATGGAACGCGCCGCCAAGACCGGCCGCAGCGACCTGCCCAGCACCCTACCGGCCGTGCGCACCCTGCTGGAGGATGTGCGCAGCAAGGGCGCCGCACGGGTGGTGGACACGCTGCTGCCGGGCGTGACCGGTTTTTGTGCGCCGGTGTTCGATGCCGATGCGCACATCGCGCTGGGCCTGGTGACGCTGGGCTCGGGCTCGGTGTTCGACGCGCGCTGGAACGGTGCGGTGCACACCGCGCTGGTGCGCACCGCCGCCGAACTGTCATCCGATCTGGGCTATCGCGGCGCACGGGGCTGAGGCCCCATCGCAGGGATGCGTACCGTGCTGAACGCATCGCTGCCGCGCCCGCTGCTGTGGTGCACCGCACTCGCGCTGCTGGCCCATGTGTGGCTGCTCAACGAGTTGCCCGATGCAATGCGCACCGGCGGCAGCCTGTCGCGCAGCGAGTTGCAGAGCCCGCGCGTGCAACAGGCGCTGAGCTTGCGGCGCATCGAGATGGCGCCGGTTTGGTCTGCGGCGCCTGCGCGGTCGGCACCCGCGGCAGCAGCGGCTGAACGGTCTGCCGGCACCGCAGCCAGCGCGCGGGTGGTGCCGCCAGCGGCCGCGCTCTCACCCGCTGCGCCATCACCGTCTGCGCCGTCCGTGCAGGCGCCTGCAGGTGCCAACGCAGGTGAGAGCGCAGGTGAGAGCGCGGGTGTAAGCGCAGCTGCGACCGCAAGTGCGAGCGCTGCACCGGCGGCGGTGCCTGCACCCGCAGACCCCGCCAGCACCACCGCCTCCACAGGCGCAGAAGCTGCGGCACCCGGCGCCACGGCCGCACCGGCCCAGGCAGCCAGCGCTGCACCGTCTGGCGCTGCCATCGGGCCGCTGGCCATTCCCGGCTCGACCCGGCTGCGCTACGTGGTGTTGGGCGAATCGCGCGGACGGCCGTATCAGGTGAGCGCCACGCTGCTGTGGCAGCACGACGGCAGCCAGTACGAGGCGCGCTACGAGGTGAGCGCCTGGTTGCTGGGCGCGCGCACCCAGACCAGCCGTGGCCGCATCACCGGCGAAGGCATTGCGCCCACACGCTTTGGCGACCGCTTTCGCAGCGAGCAGGCGGCGCACTTTCAGCGCGACAAGGGCCTGATCAGCTTCAGCAGCAACGCGCCCGACGCAGCGCTGCGCCCCGGCGCGCAGGACCGGCTGAGCGTGCTGCTACAACTGGCGGCCATCGTCGGCGGCGACCCGCAGCGCCACACGCCCGGCTCGGTGCTGCAGATTCAGGTGGCCGGCACGCGCGACGCCGATTTGTGGCAGTTCCGCGTGATCGGCGAGCAGCCGGTGGCCTTGCCCGGCGGCAGCCTGCAGGCCCTCCAGCTCGAACGGCTGCCCCGACGCGAGTACGACCAGCACATCCAGGTATGGCTGGCGCCATCGCTGGGCTACCTGCCGGCGCGGTTGCGCATCACCCAGGGCAACGGCGATGTGCTCGACCAGCAGTGGCTGTCGCGCGACACCCCATGAAAAACCCCGCGAAAACCCAGTGCTCCGGTCAGCGGGCCCTTGAATCTGGCGCAGAGATTGCTAGATTGGGGACATGAACACGCTGTACGACTCCGAATCCTTCGCGGTGATGCACCTGCTGGCCGGCCCGGTCGACGGGTCTGCCGAAGACAGCACCCGACCGACGCTGGAGCGGCACGGTTTCGAGATCGTCGACAAGCGCTCCAACAAGGAAGTGTTCCTGGATGGTGCATGGGCCGAGCTGTTCCAGCAGCAGATCCTGGCCTGGCAACAAAACACCCCGTCGCAGGACGAGGTGGAAGAAACGCTGGACCGCTACGCAGCGCTGGCGCACACGCCGGTATTGCTGCACTGAGCGGCGCGCTGGGCGCGCTTGAACAGCTCAGCGCACCGAAAAATCCCGCCGCGCCAACACGCGGAACACCGGTTCGGCCAGCACCAGCACCGCCACCAGGCGGCACACCTGAAACGCCGTCACTACCGGCACGCCCAACTGCAGCACCTTGGCGGTGATCGCCATCTCGGCAATGCCGCCGGGAGAGGTGCCCAGGACCAGCGTGGCCGGATGAATGCCGGTGCCGCGCGACAGCAGCCACGCAAAGCCCGCGCACAGCACGATCATCAGCACCGTGCCCAGGGCCACCGAGGCTAGCCAGCGCGGCGCGGTGTGCACAAAGCCCGGCGTGAAGCGCACGCCCAGGCTCACCCCGATGAACAACTGCGCGGCATTGGTCAGCACCGTTGGCACCGCGCTGAACGTGATGCCCGACATGGTGAGCCCCATGGCCACCACCAGCGCTCCCATGAACCATGGGTTGGTGCGCCGAAGCAGCACCATCACCCCAATGCCCCCCAGCGTGCACAGCGCCAGCCAGGCCAGGCCCGGCCACTGCGCCTCGCGCGGGCCGGGTGGCATCAGGTCGATGCCCTGCAGGCCGCTGAAAGTGAAGGCAAAGGGCAGCGAGATGGTGACGATGAGCAGACGCAGGCTGTGCGACGCGGCCACCAGATCGGTGCGCGCGCCCTCGCGCTCGGCCAGCAGCGTCATCTCGGACGCACCGCCAATAGCGCCAGCAAAGTAGCTGGTGGCGCGCTGCTGCGCAGGCGTACCGCCGTACAGCACCGCATGCCGGCGGTGCAGCCACACCGAGAAGCCCCAGCCCAGCGCCAGTGCCCACAGGATGCCGGCGACGATCGCCCACCACAGGCTGCCCACCAGCGCGGTCACCTGCGGCGTGAAGTACAGCCCCAGCGCGGTGCCGATCACCCACTGGCCGGTGTTGCGCAGCGGTGCCCAGCTTTCGGTAGGGCCGCGCAGCACGCTCACGATGCCGGTGGCCAGCAGCGGCCCGATCATCCAGGGGATGGGGGTGTGCAGCGCCACGCACAGTTGCGCGGCCAGCCAGGCCAGCAGCAGGGTCAGGGCCACGCGCAGCGCACGCGAGCCTGGCGCAGGCGACTTCAACGACGGGAAACGCAAGGGCACGCGCTATTCTCGGGTCATGCCCTCCTGCGCACCCGCGGCGACAGTCACCCACGCGCCTGCATGCCGCGTGATGGGGCTCGGTTCGGCGTGGGTTTGGGCGTGGCCACATCGGCTGCTGATGCGGTTCTTGGCCCTGGCCTTGGCACTGAGCCTGTCGGCCTGTGCAGGCAGGGGGCCTGTGGCCGCGCAGATCACCACCGAGGGCTTGCTGCTGATCGGCGAGCAGCACGATGCGCGCGAGCACCAGCAGATCCAGGCCCGGGTGGTCGGCGATCTGGCGCGCAGCGGCCGGCTGGCCGCACTGCTGATCGAGATGGCCGATGCCGGGCACCACGCCCGCGGCCTGCCGCGTGACGCCAGCGAGGCCGCCGTGCGCGAGGCCCTGCGCTGGAGCGACGCCGGCTGGCCCTGGGACGCCTATGGCCCGGTGGTGATGGTGGCGGTGCGCGCCGGCGTGCCGGTGCTGGGCGCCAACCTGCCGCGCGGGCAGATGCGCGGCGCCATGGCCGATGCGTCGCTGGATGCGCGGCTCGATGCCGTGGCCCTGGAGGCGCAGCGCAGCGCCGTGCGCGACGGCCACTGCGGCCTGCTGCCCGAATCACAGATCGCGCCGATGACGCGCATCCAGATCGCCCGCGACGTGCAGATGGCAAGCATGCTGCAGTCGGCGCTGACGCCGGGCCAGGTGGTGGTGCTGGTGGCTGGCGGCGGCCATGTGCGGCGCGACATCGGCGTGCCGCGGCACCTGGGTACAACGCCCGGCCCCACTGCGCGCGTGCTGTGGCTGCAGGCCGGCGACGCTGCACCCCCGGCGGCGCTGCAAGCGCAGGACGAGGTGCGCCGCACGCCAGCGCTGCCCGCGCGCGACTACTGCGCCGAGCTGCGCGAGCGCTTCAAGCCCAAGCCCGCGCCCGCGCCGTAAAGCGGCGTCAGGCGTTCACCGCCTGCTTGGCCGGCGCCACCGGTGCGGCGTTCGCGTCTGCATTGCGGCGGATCGCGTCGGCCAGCGTGGACACCATCTGGTCGATGTGCGACTTCTCGACGATGTAGGGAGGGCACAGCACCAGGTTCTCGCCGGCCGGGCGCACCAGCACGCCCTTCTGGAAGCAGTCCAGGAAGATGTCGTAGGCGCGCTTGCCGGGCAGGCCCGGATAGCCGGTGAGCTCCACCGCACCCGCCAGGCCCATGGTGCGGATGCCCACCACATTGGGCATGCCCTTGAAGGTGGCGTACATCGCATCGCCCAGCACTTTGCCCATCTGGCCGGCGCGCTCGAACAGGTTCTCCTGCTTCATCAGGTCCAGCGTGGCAATGGCGGCTGCGCAGGCCACCGGGTGGCCCGAATAGGTGTAGCCATGGAAGAACTCGATCACGTGCTCGGGGCCGTTCATCAGCTGGTCGTAGATCTTGTCGCGGCAGATCACGCCGCCCATGGGGATCACGCCATTGGTCACGCACTTGGCGAAATTCAGCATGTCGGGCACCACGCCGTAGAAGTCGGCGCCGAAGTTGGTGCCCAGGCGTCCGAAGCCGGTGATCACCTCGTCAAAGATCAGCAGGATGCCGTGCTTGTCGCAGATCTCGCGCAGGCGCTTCAGGTAGCCCTTGGGCGGCAGGTACCAGCCCGCGCTGCCGGCCACCGGCTCGACGATGACGGCCGCCACGTTGGACGGGTCGTGCAGCGGCAGGATGCGGTTCTCGAGCTCGGTCAGGATGTCTTCCTTCCACTCGGGTTCCTGGTGGTGGATGTAGGCGTGGTTGACCGGGTCGTGGATGAAGCGCAGATGGTCCACCCGCGGCAGCAGCGCGGTGCCGAACACCTTGCGGTTGGCCGGAATGCCGCCCACGCTCATGCCGCCAAAGCCCACGCCGTGGTAGCCGCGCTCGCGACCAATGAACACGTTGCGGTGGCCCTCACCGCGCGCGCGGTGATACGCCAGCGCCACCTTGATGGCGGTGTCGGCCGCCTCGGAGCCCGAGTTGCAGAACAGCACCTTGTTGAGGTCGCCGGGGGCCATGGCCGCGATCATCTCGGCAGCCTTGAAGGCCTGGTCGTTGCTGGCCTGGAAGGCGGTGGCGTAGTCCAGCGTGTCAAGCTGCTTTTTGATCGCCTCGTTGATCGGCTTGCGGTTGTGGCCCGCGCCCACACACCACAGGCTGGAGATGCCGTCCACCACCTTGCGGCCGTCGTGCGTGGTGAAGTGCATGCCATCGGCGCCGACGAACACGCGCGGCTCCTTCTTGAAATGGCGGTTGGGCGTGAAGGGCAACCAGTGGTTGTCCATGTTGAAGTCGATCTGTGCCATGACGTTCTCCTCAGTGCATGGGAAAGGCCCTGCGCTTGGGGCCGGCGGGCGGCTGCGGCGGGCAGAAGCCCTGTGGGCACGCCATTGTGGCACCAGCCGGCGCGCCCGACCAGAGCCCCTGCGACAATGCGCACCCTCATGAGCCACGCCTACATCCTCACCCTGTCCTGCCCCGACCAACCCGGCATCGTGCATGCGGTGTCGGGCTTTTTGCTGGAACGCGGCGGCAACATCGAAGAGGCGGCGCAGTACAACGACCACGGCACCGGGCTGTTCTTCATGCGGGTGCGCTTTGCCTGCGAGCGCCTTGGCCACGACGCGCTGCAAGCCCAGCTGGCACCCTTTGCCGAGCCCTTGGCCATGCAGTGGCAGCTGCACGACGCCACCCAGCCCATGCGCACGGTGATCATGGTCAGCAAAGAGGGGCACTGCCTGAACGACCTGCTGTTTCGCTGGAAAAGCGGCCTGCTGAACCTGGACATCCGCGCCATCGTCAGCAACCACCGCGAGTTCTATCAACTGGCGGCCAGCTACAACGTGCCCTTTCACCACATCGCGGTCAGCAAGGACAACAAGCCGCAGGCCGAGGCGAAGCAGCTCGAGATCATCGAGGCCGAGGGCGCCGAACTGGTGGTGCTGGCGCGCTACATGCAGATTCTTTCTGACGGGCTGTGCCGCCAACTGGCCGGCCGCGCGATCAACATCCACCACAGCTTTTTGCCCAGCTTCAAGGGCGCCAAGCCCTACTACCAGGCGCACGACCGCGGCGTGAAGCTGATCGGCGCCACCGCGCACTACGTGACGGCCGACCTGGACGAAGGCCCGATCATCGAGCAGGACGTGACCCGCGTCGACCACAGCAAGACAGTGGACGACCTGACCGCCATGGGCCGCGACACCGAAAGCCAGGTGCTGGCGCGCGCCGTCAAGTGGCGCAGCGAGCACCGGGTGCTGCTGAACGGGCACCGCACGGTGGTGTTCCGTTGAGCCTGCCAGAGGATGCGCGGGCGACGGCATCGATGGCATCCGCTGCACCGCTCGCACCGCCCGCACCAGCCATCGACTGGCAAGGCTTTGAGCCCACGCCGGCCGCCGCACTGCGCTGCCTGCAGGCGGTGCGCCCGCACGACTACGCGCGCAGCCGCAACCACCTGCAAGGCGCGGTCACCGGCCTGTCGCCCTACATCACGCACGGCCTGCTGACGCTGCCGCAGGTGCTGGATGCCGTGCAGCAGGCCGAGCTGGCGCGCTGCGGAAAGCCGCTGGACGGCGAGCACAAGTTCATCAACGAGCTGGCCTGGCGCGAATACTTTCACCACGCGTGGCGGCATGAGGGCCGCCGCATCTTTGCAAGCCTGCACGAGGGCCCCCTGCCCGACGGCGCCTACGCGCGCCAGGTGGACGCCGACATCCGCGCGGGCGCCACGGGGGTGCCTGCCATCGACCAGGCGGTGCGACAGCTGTATGCCACCGGCTGGCTGCACAACCATGCGCGCATGTGGCTGGCGTCGTACATGGTGCATCTGCGCAAGGTGCACTGGCGCGCGGCGGCCGACTGGATGTACGGCCACCTGATCGACGGCGATCTGGCCAGCAACCACCTGAGCTGGCAGTGGGTGGCAGGCACTGGCAGCCACAAACCCTACCTGTTCAATGCCGGCAACGTGGCGCGCTTCGCATCCGAGGCCTGGCATTCGCCGCGCAGCGTGATCGACCGCTCGTACGAGGCGCTGGAAGCGATCGCCACCAGCGGCAAGCGGCTGCAGCCGGCGCCGGGCGGTGCGGCGCCACAGGCAGTGGACGAACCGGCGTTGACGCACGAACCCCCTTTCGAGTTGCCGCGTGCCACCGCCGCCGACCTCGACGGCGCGTGGCTCATCCATCCGTGGAACCTGCGTGCCGCCCCCAGCGGACGACCCGCCGGCCAGCGCGGCGTGGGGGTGTTTGTCGCACCCTTTCACAAGCGCTGGGCGTGGAGCGCGCGGCGCTGGCAGTTCGTGCTGGCGGCCATGCGCGAGCACTGCGACACCGTGGTGTGGTGCGGGGCGCCGCCGCCTGCCACCGCCCGCACCGTGGCCGACCCGCATCTGGGCGGCTGGTGGCCCGACGGTCGCGGCGAGCCGGTGCCGCGCATCTGGGCCGACCCCGGCCGGCGCTGCGGTTCGTTCTCGCAGTTCTGGAACCGCATCCAGAAGGCCCGCTGAAGCCGGCCCCACGCCGGCAACCGGGCGCAGGCGCGAGTACAGTGTGACGCGACAGGCACCCGGCCACGTCATCCATCCCGCAACCGCACCGTAAGCCGATGAACGCACCGTCGAACATGCCAGCCCTCAAGCGCACCGCGCGCCAGGCCGAGGTGGTGGCTGCCCTCAAAGCCGAACTGCCGGCGCATGCGCTGTTGTGGCAGCCCGAGGACACCACGCCCTACGAGTGCGACGGCCTGACCGCCTACCGTCAGCGCCCGCTGGTGGTGGCGCTGCCCGAAACCGAAGACCAGGTGCAGGCGGTGCTGAAGGCCTGCCATGCGCTGCGGGTGCCGGTGGTGGCGCGCGGCGCGGGCACCGGATTGTCGGGCGGCGCCATGCCGCACGAACTGGGCGTGACACTGTCGCTGGCCAAGTTCAACAAGATCCTCAAGGTGGACGCCCACAGCCGCACCGCCACCGTGCAGTGCGGCGTGCGCAATCTGGCCATCAGCGAGGCCGCCGCCCCCTACGGCCTGTACTACGCGCCCGACCCGTCCAGCCAGATCGCCTGCACCATCGGCGGCAACGTGGCCGAGAACTCGGGCGGCGTGCACTGCCTGAAGTACGGCCTGACGATTCACAACGTGCTGAAGGTGCGCGGCTTCACCATCGAGGGCGAGCCAGTGGAGTTTGGCAGTGAGGCGCTCGACGCCGCCGGCTTGGACCTGCTGAGCGTGATCATCGGCAGCGAAGGCATGCTGGCCGTCACCACCGAGGTGGTGGTCAAGCTGGTGCCCAAGCCGCAGCTGGCGCGCTGCATCATGGCCAGCTTTGACGACGTTCGCAAAGCCGGCGACGCCGTGGCCGCGGTGATCGCCGCTGGCATCATCCCGGCGGGCCTGGAGATGATGGACGGCCCCATGACCGCCGCGGTGGAAGACTTCGTGCACGCCGGCTACGACCTGAGCGCTGCGGCCATCCTGCTGTGCGAAAGCGACGGCACGCCCGAAGAGGTGGAAGAAGAAATCGGCCGCATGAGCGCGGTGCTGCGCGGCTGCGGCGCCACCGCCATCACCGTGAGCGAATCCGAAGCGCAGCGCCTGAAGTTCTGGAGCGGACGCAAGAACGCCTTCCCGGCCAGCGGCCGCATCAGCCCCGACTACATGTGCATGGATTCGACCATCCCGCGCAAGCGCCTGGCCGACATCCTGCAGGCCATCAGCGACATGGAGAGCAAGTACCGCCTGAAGTGCCTGAACGTGTTCCACGCCGGCGACGGCAACCTGCATCCGCTCATCCTGTTCGATGCGAACGACCCTGACCAGTTGCATCGCTGCGAGCAGTTCGGCGCCGACATCCTGGAGACCAGCGTGGCCATGGGCGGCACCGTCACCGGCGAGCACGGCGTGGGCGTGGAAAAGCTCAACAGCATGTGCGTGCAGTTCGCGCCCGAGGAGAACGAGCAGATGTTCGGCATCAAGCGCGCCTTTGATGCGTGCGGCCTGCTCAACCCGGGCAAGGTGATCCCCACGCTCAACCGCTGCGCCGAGTACGGAAAGATGCTGGTGCGCGCGGGCAAGATTGCACACCCGGACCTGCCGAGGTACTGACAGGCTGCGCAAGGATCGCTCGTCATGGGCATCTTCATCAGCATCGCGTCGTACTGCGATCCGCTGCTGACCTTCACCATCGAGCGCGCCGCGCGTACCGCGCGCCACCCCGAGTGGCTGCATTTCGGCGTGGTCGACCAAAGCCCGGCCACCGCGCCGCGGCCGCAGGCGGCCAAGGATTCGCCCGCCAAACTGAGCTACCTGCGCATCGACCCGATCGATGCGCGCGGCCCCTGCTGGGCACGTGCACTGGCGATGACGCTGTACGCGGGCGAAGACTGGTTCTTCCAGATCGATTCGCACATGAGCTTCGACCCGGGCTGGGACGAGACGCTGGTGGGCTGGGCCGAGCGCTTGTCCGCAGGGCGCATCATCGGCACGGGCGTGGCGATCTCGGCCTACCCCAACCCCTTCGTGATGGACAACGGCGAGCCGGTGCACAAGCCGACCACCACACGGGTGCTGTCGCATGTGGTCAAGCCCGGCGGCGGTTTTGCAGCCGATCACCCGGTGCTGAGCTTCGAGGCGCACCCGGTAGACACCGACGAGGCGGTGCCGGGGTTTCATCTGGGCGCGGGCTGCCTGTTTGCGCACGGGCGCATCGCAAAGGCGCTGCCCTACGACCCGCAGCTCTACTTTCACGGCGAGGAGCAGGCGCTGGCGCTGCGCTTGTTCACCCATGGCTGGGACCTGTTTCACATCCCGGCGCTGCCGGTGTACCACCTGTACAACCAGCCGGGCTCGGGCGGGCCGGCACGCCCGATGCACTGGGACGCCGAGCAAGACCGGCTGCGTCAGGTGACCTGGCTGGAGCGCGAGCAGCGTTCACGCGCGCGGCTGGCGGCCTTGGTGGCTGGCGACGATCTGGGCGCCTACGGCCTGGGCACGCGCCGCAGCGTGGCCGACTACGCAGACTTCAGCGGGATTGATTACGCGGCGCGCAGCCTGGCCGACCGGGCCTTCAAGGCCGCGCGCTGATCACGACCCGCGGGCCGCCCCACGCATCACCTGCATCGCCAGCACCAGGTCGGCCCAGGCCTTGGCCTTGTCGGGCAGGTTGCGCAACAGGTAGGCCGGGTGATACGTCACGACCAGCGGCACCCCTTCGTACTGGTGCATGCGGCCGCGCAGCTTGCCGATGGGCTCGGTGGTCTGCAGCAGGGACTGCACCGCAAAGCGCCCCATAGCCAAGATGATCCTGGGCTGCACCAGCGCCACCTGGCGCATGAGGAAAGGCTCGCATTGCGCGATCTCACCGGGCTCGGGATTGCGGTTGCCCGGCGGGCGGCACTTGAGCACGTTGGCGATGAACACGCGGCCCGCGTCCTGGTCGGCCGGCGTGCGGCGGTCCAGGCCGACGGCGCGCAGCATGCTATCCAGCAACTTGCCGGCCTGACCGACAAACGGCTCGCCCTGCAGGTCTTCGTTCTCGCCGGGCGCCTCGCCCACGATCATCCAGTCGGCACGCTGCGCCCCCACGCCGAACACGGTGTTGCGCCGGGTGCGGCACAAGCCGCAAGCCTGGCACCCTGCGACGGCCGAGCGCAGCGCCGCCCAGTCCATGCAATCAACACCGGTGGGGCGTGACGCGGGTTGCAGGGGCGCCTCGCGCGGTGATGCGGAAGCCGGTGCGGCCAACGGGGCCGGAGCAGGCGCAGACACGGGCGCAGGCACGGGCGCAAGCGAAGGAGCAGAAGCAGGAGCCTCTGTATTGGCATCCCCCGGCGGCCGCGCCCACACGCGGATGCCCATGTGCTCGAGCATCGCGCGCTGTCGTTCGTCCAGATCCAGTGCCATGGCGTTGCGGTCGTCGCTCAGTCGTGCAGGCGATAGCTCATCACCACCGCGGTTTCGCGCCGGCCCAGCGACACGGGGTAGTAGTCGCGCCGCTCGCCCACGCGGCGGAAACCATAGCGTTCGTAGATCGCCTGCGCGCGCTGGTTGCTGTGGCGCACTTCCAGCCACAGCCACTGCTCCCCCTGCGCCCGCGACCAGCGGCACAGTTCGTCCAGCAGCGTGCGGCCCAAGCCCTGGTGCTGGTGCGCCGGCGCCACGGTGATGTTGAGCAGATGCACCTCGTCCACCCCCAGCATCGCCACAAAGTAGCCGATCAGCCCGTCGTCATCGCGCAGCAGCTGCGCGCAGTAACCCGAAGCCAGCGAGTCGGTGAAGTTGCGCCGCGTCCACGGATGGGTGTAGCTCACCTGCTCGATCGCCATCACCGCCTCGATGTGGGCGGCGGTCATCGGCTCGAAGCGGGGTTCGTGCGGCTGCAGGACGGCGCTCATGGTTTTGGGTGGCGATTCACGTGGCGGTGGGCGGCAACGCGACGCCCGTCGCCGCCGCCTTCGCCGCCGCACGCTCTTCGGTGGTCTGCGCCACTTTATCGCGGATGTACACCGGCATGGCGTGCTCGGGGCGCACTGCGAATCCTGCGTCGATCAGGGCGGGCGCCAGACGCAGCATCGCTGCGGCGGTGGGCGTGGCAGCGTGATGCGGCAAGGCCTGTGCCGCCTGCGACCAGCGCCCGGCGTAGGTGTCGCGCGCGTTGCCGGCCAGTGCCCAGCCTGATCCGGGGTCACCGCCGGCGGTGGCAGCAGGCTGTGTGCCTTGCATGGCCTGCGGCACAGTGCCAGGGGCCATCACCGCCTCGGGTCGCATCAACGCCGGTGCGCTGCGCTCGTGCCAGCGGCCGTCGGCGTGTTCGTAGGCAGCGGCATACACCTCGTCCATGCGCGCATCCAGCAGCGTCAGCACCCGCGTGGCGCCGTGGCGCTGGCGTGCGTCTTCGGCCACCGCCATCAGCGTGGACACGGGCAATACCCTCAGGGCTGGTTCACCCTCCACACCACCCCCCGTACCAAACGCCAGGCCCTGCGCCACCGAGCACGCCGTACGCAGCCCGGTGAACGAGCCGGGCCCGGCACCAAAGGCGATCGCGTCCAGTTCGGCCAATGACAGCCGTGCCTCGCGCAGCAGGCGCAGCGCCTGCGGAATCAGCTCGGCCGAGGCCCGGGCGCCGCCCGCGCCGGTGTGTTCGTGCACCGTCCACGCCGTGCCGTGCCGCTGGCCCACCGCGATGGACAGCGATTCGGTGCTGGTGTCGAAGGCGAGGATCTTCATCGTCGGCGTGATCCGGTCAGGCAAGCGAGGTAAGTCAGGCAGCGCGTGGCTGCAACACGCGCGCGGGCCGCACGCCAAACACGATGCCTGCCGTCACCAGCGCCAGACCGCCCAGCAGGTTCCACCCCAGCGGTTCACCCAGAAAGACCACCGCGCCCAGCGCCGACAGGCCAGGCACCAGAGCGGTGATCATGGTCGAGCGCACCGGCCCATAGTGACGGATCATCAGCGTGAAGGTGACGCCCGAAATCGCGACCGAGCCCACGCCCTGGAACAGCGCCTGAAACGCGATCTCGCTCCAGGGCGCCAACGCCAGCCGGCTGTGGATCAGGTCCAGCCCCGTCAGCAGCGCATAGCCGGGCACATAGGTGATGAGCGCAAAGAAGGTGATGGCGATCGTGGCCTCGACCGCACCCAGCCCGTGCCGGCGCGCCAGCACGCTGTAGGTGGACCAGCAGAACGCCGCCGACATGAACAGCAGGTCGCCCTTCCACACATCGCCGCCGTCGAAGGCACGCAGCAGGCTCGCGCCGCCCACCAGCAGATCGCCAGCCAGAATGCAGGCCAGCCCCATGGCCCGCGTGGGCGTGATGCGGTCCTTCAGCAGCACCGCGGCCAGCAGCGTGGTCCACAGCGGCAGGCTGCCGGGCATCAGCACCGATGCGTGTGCGGCCGGCGCATGAAAGAACCCGGCGTAGGCCAGCACCGCATAGCCCAGGCCGCCGAACGCGCCGCACAGCGCTGTCAGGCGAAACGACAGCGGTGACAGGCCCAGCCAGCCCACCCGTGCATCCGCTGCAACACCCCCGCTGCGGCGCCGTTGGCGCACCATCCACCAGCCCAGCGGCAGCAGCACCGTGCTGGCGCCCAGAATGCGCGCCAGGGCGATGTCGTACGGCCCGAGGGTGAAACCCGCCGAGGCGCGGGCAATGACGATGAAAGAAGTCCAGATGGCCACCGTGATCACAGCCGCCAGCAGGCCGGTCGCGCGGGGGGACAGGCCCGAAAACAATCGCATGCCGGAATTATCGTGGGACGGTGCTGCAACGCCCCATGTCAAGCCCAAGCCGCGCCAGATAATTGGCCGATGATCAGGCCCCTGCTTCGCGCTGCACTGGCTGCCACTGCGCTGGCCGCACTCGGCACCGTGGCTGTGCCACTGGCGGCGCGGGCGCAGGCCAGCCTGCCCGCCGAGGTCGAGGCGGCGCTGGCGCGCGCCAAGCTGCCGCGCGATGCGCTGGTGGCACTGGTGGCCGATGTGGATGCGCGCCAGCCCCCACTGCTGCGCCACCGCGACGCCACGCCGGTGAATCCGGCATCGCTGATGAAGCTGGTCACCACCTTCGCCGCGCTCGAGCAGCTGGGCCCCACCTACACCTGGACCACGGCTGTCTTCACCGACGGCGCCGTGAGCGACGGCGTGCTGCAGGGATCGCTGTACATCCAGGGCCGCGGTGACCCCAAGCTGGTGTCCGAGCGGCTGTGGCTGCTGCTGCGCCGGGTGCAGGGCCTGGGTATCCAGCAGATCGCTGGCGACATCGTGCTTGACCGCAGCGCCTTTGCGGTGCCTGCGCAAGACCCGGGCGCCTTCGACGGTGAGCCGCTGCGGCCCTACAACGCCGCGCCCGATGCGCTGCTGGTCAACTACAAGTCGCTGGTGTTCACCTTCGTGCCGGACCGCGCAGCGGGCGTGGCACGGGTGCAGATGGAGCCGCCCCTGTCGGGCCTGCAGTGGCCCGCCAAGGTGCCCTTGCAAGCAGGCGAATGCAACGACTGGCGCGGTGCACTCAAGGCCGACTTTGCCGACCCCGCACGCGTCCGCTTGGGTGGCGCCTACCCCACGGCCTGCGGCGAGCGCGTGTGGCCGGTGGCCGCCGCCGACCCGCGCGGCTTCGCGGCGCGCGCGCTGGCTGGCATGTGGGCGCATCTGGGCGGCACGCTGGGCGGACAGGTGCGCGACGGCAACGTGCCCGCCGGCCTGGCACCGGTGTTCGAGCTGGCATCGCCGGCGCTGGCCGAGGTGGTGCGCGACGTCAACAAGTTCAGCAACAACGTGATGGCGCAGCAGCTGTTCCTGACGCTGGGCCTGCCACCTGGCCCACAACGGCGCGGGGCCGCAGCCGGGTTCGACGCCGCGCGCGCGGCCGTGCTGCCCTGGTGGCGCGAGCGCATGGGCACCGACGTGGACGCGCCGGTGCTGGACAACGGGTCGGGCCTGTCGCGCGACGAGCGCATCAGTGCGCAGGCGCTGGCTCGGCTGCTGCAGGTGGCCTGGGCCTCGCCCTTCATGCCCGAGCTGATGTCATCGCTGCCAATCGCTGGTGTGGACGGCACCCTGCGCCGCGCGCGCCTGCGTGGCCCGGGCGCGGCGCACCTGAAGACCGGCAGCCTGCGCGACGTGACCGGTGTGGCCGGCTATGTACTGCGCGCCGACGGCCGACGCCAGGTGCTGGTGGCCATCGTCAACCATCCCAATGCCAACGCGGCGCGGCCCGCGATCGACGCGCTGGTGGAGTGGGCAATGCGCGAGGGCGGAGCCCGCTGAGCGCGCTGGATGCAGCGCGCCGCGTCACCGCCATCTCGCCCCACACCCTCCACAGACAACCCAGGCACCGCATGAACTGGAACTCAACCATCACGGAACTGATTGGCTACATCGCCGCCTTCCTGACCACCAGCAGCTTTGTGCCGCAGGCCTGGCTGACCTTCCGCACGCGCGATGTCAGCGGCATCTCGCTGGGCATGTATGGCGCCTTCACCACCGGCATTGCGCTGTGGCTGGTGTACGGCATCGTCATCGACGCCTGGCCGATCATCATCGCCAACATCATCACGCTGGCGCTGGCCGCGTCCATCCTGGGGATGAAGATCCGCTACCGCTGATGCAGCCGTGCCAAGCCTGCGTTGGAGTTGCCACAACGGTGTGCGCACCGGCTCGGTGTTTTCCCGATGCGGACTTCTGTGGGGCTTGAGTAGGATCAAGCGCTCCGGGCGAACGGTCGTTCGATTTCCCGGCCCCTCAAGGAGACATCGATGAAAAAGCTTCACGTACTCACCCTCGTCGCGGCGGCTGCGCTGCTGGCGGCTTGCGGTGGGGGCGATCCGGATCGCGGCGCCCTGCGCGCCACCCCGACCGCCGTCGCGACCCTGCCAGCGGCGGCCCTGACCGCCGGAGCCACCCAGTCGGGGCTCATTGGATTGTCCGGCGCGGCAAAGTGCGATGTACGCGTCGTACCTCTGGACTACGTCACGGTTGGCGTACGCGGCGAGGGCACCAACAGCACCGGCGTGATGCTGGTGCCTTCCGGCAGCGCCGCCGGTTGCAGCGGCCCGTTCCCGTTGCTTGCCTATTCGCGCGGCACCGAGGTCTCCAAACCCCGCACACTGGCCAATCCGGCCGACGCAGAAACGGGGTTGCTGGCTACCATGTATGCCGCACAGGGCTATGCCGTCGTGGCCACCGACTACCTGGGCTTTGCCGGCTCGGATTACAGCTTCCACCCCTATCTGCACGCCGACTCGCAAGCGACCACCATCGTCGATTCGATCCGCGCTGCGCGCCGCGCAGCCAGCACGCTTGGGGTGAACCTGTCGGGCAAGGTGATGGTCAGCGGCTATTCGCAGGGTGGACACGCATCCATGGCGGCACACCGCGCGATTGAGCGCGACCACGCGTCAGAAATCAACCTGGTAGGCGGCGCGCATCTGGCGGGGCCGTACAACCTGTCGGGCAGCTTCAAGCTGCCGGATGCCATTGCCGGGTATCAGTTCTTCGTGCCGTTCCTGGTCACCGCCTGGCAAAAGATCTACGGCAACATTTACGGCAGCGTGGGGCAGGCTTTCAAGGCCCCGTACGCCACCAACATCGAAAACCTTCTCCCCAGCCCAACCCTCAACTACACCACGCTGGTCACCACCGGCGCCCTGCCTGGCGCGAACGGGGAAACACCGAACCAGGCACGTGACGCGCTATTCCAGTCAGCCTTCATCACGGATGTGCGGACCAACGACAGCAACGCACTGTTCCTGGCGGCCAAGCGTAATGACCTGTTGGGCTGGACCCCGCGCGCAGCCACCATGTTGTGCAGCGGTTCGGGCGACCCGACGGTTCCGTTTGCGGTGCATCAGGCGGTGATGAAGGCCGACTTTGATGCGCGCAACGTGCGTACGGCAGCGGGACCGGTGGCGTCGGTAGACGTTGACCCGCAAATTCGGGCTGCATTCGGCGCACCGCCGACCGACCCGGCTGGCTTTGCCCAGTACTACAGCCGCTACCACGGCACTTTTGCACCGCCGGTGTGTGCCGCATCCGCACGCAACTTCTTTGACACTGTCAAGTAAGGTATGGCCCCGCGTTGGGGCCTGAGCCACAGAAAACAAAAAAGCCCGCCGAGTGCGGGCTTTCTCGCGATGGCGTGCTGCGCCGCCGTCACCAACGCAGCCGCAGGCGGTCAAAAGCGTAGTCGCCGAAGCTGCGCTGCGCGGTGGGCGAGGGGTACACCGCGTCCGCGAACACGCGCTTGGTGTAGTCCACACCCGCTGCGATGGTGGCGGGCGTGCACAGCGCCGAGCTCACCTGCCCCGTGCCAATGCCGATGCCCGCACCCGCATCGACGGAGGTGCACGACGGGTTGGTCGAGTCGGTCATGCCGCCGTAGATGCCCGGCGCAGCAATCACCAGGTTGTAGTGCAGGGCCGCGTCGATGTAGAGCACATTGGCGCCCAGATCGTTCACCGTGACCAGCATGCCGTTGTTGAAGCTGAGCGTCGCGGTCTCCACCAGCGTGGCCTGATTGATGCTGCGCGCCCAGGGCGAGCGGCCAAGGTTGTACGAACCCACCACCACCACATAGCGCGCGCCGGCACCGACGAGGCGGCGCACCTGTTCGCCCAGCGCCCGGCCTGCCGCATCCAGCTTGTCCAGCATCTGCTGCTGCGTCTGGGCGCCTGAGCGAAACGCAGCCACCTCGGCGATCACGTCGCTCACACCCGCCTCCATCAGCACCACGTCGGTGGCGCCGAAGGTGTTGGACGCCAGAAAGCGGTCAACCTGCTCCACCACGGTGGGTGTGGCTGCGTTACCGGCGGCATCGGGCTTGGCGCTCACGCGCGCATTGCCGCGGGCAAACGACAAGCCGCCCGTTGCGGCGGTGGTGAGCGTGAGGCCATAGCGCTGCGCCAGTTGCTGCGTCCAGATGGATGTCGTTGCATCGTTGACGGTGTAGCGCGAGCCACCCTCGCCCAGATCGCTCATGCCGGTACCGAAGGCAACAAAGCGCGCGGGCTTAAGCGCCGATTCGATGCTGCCGGAGCCGCAGGCCGACAGCAGCGTGGCGGCAGCGCATGCAAGCGTCAGCAGGGAACGACGCGACCAGGGGGTGAACATGGGAAATCTCCTCGGGGCCCGGGAACAGGCATTCAAGTGTAATCAGACGATGGTGGGGCGCCGGGTGGCGGCACTCATGCCGCCGCCGCGCGCTGCAGGCGGTCGCGCACGCCGTCCCACGCGGCGTCATCAGGAGGAGACTCCACCCAGATCAGCCGTGTGCCGGGCGCGTCCAACGCGCGCAGTACCGCGAACAGCTCGTGTGCCGCCTGCGCCGAGTCATCGGGCATGCGGCGCAGCGTGACCGCGCGCGACGCGCTGCGCAGCGCCGTGCGCGAGTACACGGCGATGTGCGCGGCATCGCGCCCCAGCACATCCAGTGCGGTTTGCAGTTCGCGCGCATCCATCAGCCTCACCTTGGCCGTGGGCGCGTAATGCGCCTCAAGCGTGCCCGAGGCGCGCGGGGCCTCGTCGGTCATCGCGTCGCGCAAGCGCACCGGCACGCCGCACGCGGCCTCGATCTGCGCGACATGGAGCATGCCGGGGCGCAACAGCACCGGCACACCGCGGGTGCAGTCGACGATGGTGGACTCGATGCCCACCGCGCAGGCGCCGCCATCCAGGATCATCAGATCGCTTTCGAACTCGCCAGCCACATGCTGCGCGGTGGTGGGGCTGACGCGCCCGAAGCGATTGGCACTGGGCCCCGAGATGCCCCACACCGGGGGCGTGGCTTGCGCGCAGGCCCGCAGCAGCGCCTGCGCCACCGGGTGCGAGGGGCAACGCAGGCCGATCGAGCCCTGGCCGCCGGCGCTGGCCGTGGCTACGCCGTCGCGGCGCGGCAGGATCAGCGTCAACGGGCCAGGCCAGAAGGCGTCGATCAGGCGCTGCGCGAACGGCGGCACCTCGCTGGCGAAATGCGCAACGCCCGACGCATCGGCCACATGCACGATCAGCGGATGGTCACTGGGCCGGCCCTTGGCGGCAAAGATGCCCGCCACCGCAGCGTCGTTGCCAGCGTCGGCGCCCAGACCGTAGACCGTCTCGGTGGGAAACGCCACCAGCCCGCCCTCGCTCAGCCGTTGTGCGGCGCGCGCAATGCTGGCTGGGCTCTGGCCGTCGAGGATCATGCGCAGCGCTCCGGCCCACCCATGCTCACCACGCGGCGATGCCCAGCAGCGCTGCCGCCTGCAAGGCAGCACCCTTCACAGCGCGCGCATCGCTGCCGGTGAAGGTCAGGTGCCCCATCTTGCGTGCGCGTCGCGCCTCGGTCTTGCCGTACAGGTGCAGATGGGCGCCCGGCAGCGCCAGCACCTTGGCCCAGGCCGGTTCACGCTGCGCATCCGAATCGGCGGCAAACCACAGGTCGCCCATCAGGTTGAGCATCACCGCCGGGCTGTGCTGGCGCGGCGCCACCAGCGGCAGGCCGGTCATGGTGCGCACCTGCAGCTGGAACTGGCACACATCGCAGGCGTCGATGCTGTAGTGACCGCTATTGTGCGGGCGCGGTGCAATCTCGTTGACGACCAGCTGACCGTTCTTCAGCGCAAAAAATTCCACGCACAGCACGCCCACGTAGTGCAGGCCTTCGGCAACGGCAGTGGCGGCGGCGACGGCCTGCCGGGCCAGCGCTTCGGGCACGGTGCCGTCGTGCACTTCGGTGACGGCCAGGATGCCGTCGCGGTGCAGGTTGCGCTGCACCGGCAGGTGCACCACCGCGCCATCGCGCCCCCGCGCCACCACCACCGAAATCTCCACGTCCAGCGGCAGCAGGGCCTCGAGCACGCACGGCACACGCTGGAGCGCATCCCAGGCAGCGGCGAGTTCGTCGCGGCTCTTCGCCCGCACCTGGCCCTTGCCGTCGTAGCCCATACGGGCGGTTTTCAAAATCCCAGGCACGAGGGCGTTGCCGACGGCGGCCAACTGCTCGGGCGTCTCGATCACCGCATGCGGCGCCACCGGCACGCCACAACGCACGAAGTGCGCCTTCTCGGCGGCGCGGTCTTGCGCGACGGCCACGGCGTCGCCGCCAGGCGCCACCGGCCGGTGTTGCGCCAGCGTACGCAAGGCGTCGGCCGGCACGTTCTCGAATTCGGTGGTGATGGCCGCACTCAGGCGCGCCAGTTCGGCCAGGCCTTGCGCGTCGGTGTAGCCGGTGCGCACATGGTGGTGGCTCACGCAGCCCGCAGGGCTGTGCTCGTCCGGGTCCAGCACCGCGGTGAAGTACCCCAGTCGCTGCGCCGCGTGCACGAACATGCGGCCCAGCTGGCCGCCGCCCATCACGCCCAGCGTGGCGCCGGGCAGGATCACATCGCTCATCGGCAAGGGCACCGCAGGCACCGCGCTCACGCCAGCGGCAGCGTCATCGCGCGCGCCGCCTCGGTCTGGCGGGCGCGAAAGGCCAACAGCTTGTCGCGCAGCGCGGCGTCTTCATGGGCCAGCATCGCCACCGCAAACAGCGCGGCATTGGCCGCACCGGCCGTGCCGATGGCAAAGGTGGCCACCGGGATGCCCTTGGGCATCTGCACGATGCTGTGCAGCGAGTCCACGCCCTGCAGGTGCTTGCTGGCCACCGGCACGCCCAGCACCGGCACCACCGTTTTGGCAGCGAGCATGCCGGGCAAGTGCGCCGCGCCGCCGGCACCGGCGATGATCGCCTTCAGGCCGCGCCCGGCGGCGGACTCGGCATAGGCAAACAGGTCGTCGGGCATGCGGTGCGCCGAGACGACCTTCGCCTCGTGGGCGACGCCGAATTCACGGAGAATCTCTGTTGCGTGCTGCATGGTGTCCCAGTCTGAACTGGAACCCATGACGACGCCGATCACGGGGGTCATGGACGGCTCCTTGCGATTGAATTCTACGTTTGCACCCCGAACTGCCCGCTCATGATCGACGTCACGATAGAGAACTTTGAAGCCGAGGTGATCAACGCCTCGATGCAGACCCCCGTGCTGGTCGATTTCTGGGCGCCCTGGTGCGGGCCCTGCAAGGTCATCGGGCCGCTGCTGGAAAAGCTCGAAACCGAATACGGCGGGCGCTTCAAGCTGGCCAAGATCGACTCCGACCAGGAGCAGCAGCTGGCTGCGGCCTTCGGCATCCGCAGCATCCCCACGGTGGTGATGCTCAAGAACGGGCAGCCGGTGGATGGCTTCATGGGCGCGCTGCCCGAGGGCAAGATCAAGGAGTTCCTGGACAAGCACGTGCCAGCGGCCGAAGAGCTGGAAGCCGAAGAGGCCGAAGAAGAAGCGCTGGACGCGCTGGCCCATGGCGACACCGACGCCGCGCTGGAAAAACTGCAGCACGCGGTGGCCACCGACCCGGCCAACGACGAAGCGCGCTTTGACTACGTGAAGCTCTTGATGCAGCTGGGCCGCCACGACGACGCCAAGGTGGCGTTTGCGCCAGTGATCGCCAAGGCCGCCGGGGTGCAGAAGCTCGGTGCCCTGCAGCACTGGATGAAGGCGGTGGATGCGGCATCGGGGGCGTCGATCGCGGCGTTCGACGAGCAGATCGCGGCCAACAAACGCGACTTTGCAGCGCGCTTTAGCCGCGCGCAGTGCCTGCTGGCTGCGCAGCGCTGGACCGACGCGATGGACGAACTGCTGGACATCCTGATGCGCGACAAGGCCTGGAACGAAGACCTGGCGCGCAAGACCTACATCGCCATCCTCGATATCATCGAGCCGCCCAAGCCCAAGGTGGCCGAGGGCCAGATCCCTCCCGATGATCCGACGGTGGCCAGCTACCGTCGGCGGCTGTCGAGCGTGATCCTGAGCTGAGGTCTGCTGTGGTGGGCCGCGCCACCCTCAGCGCGTGACCATAACCACCCGGTCGGGCGGTACCTGCACCTGCAGCTCGACCAGTTCGCCGCCGGTCTGCAGCTTGGGAAAGCCCACCGCCGTCACCTTGAGCCGCCCGCGCGAAGCGGCAGGCACGCTGGCCTTGGGGGGAGGTGCATCGTCGCCCTTGGCCAGTGGCACATTGCCATCGCAGCGCGACAGCAGGGCCGGCTCCGTGAGCTCGGCCTCACGCACGCGCGACAGCGCATCGCGCGCGGGCTGGCTCAGCACCCGCCCACCGTCATCGAGCAAGCGCACACCCGCGAACTGCGGCGCCCAGCGGCCGCCCGCATCCAGACGGCCGGCGGTGATGCAGGTGGCGGCAGCGGCGGGCTGGGTTTGCGCCGCGCTGGCCAGCGGGAATACAAGAACGGCGGCAAGCACGGCCGCGAGAACAGCGGCGGGCACGGCAGCCGG
This sequence comes from Burkholderiaceae bacterium, assembly GCA_046091865.1. GTDB lineage: Bacteria > Pseudomonadota > Gammaproteobacteria > Burkholderiales > Burkholderiaceae_C > JBDLRH01. The sequence continues at coordinate 44,845 of JBJTCL010000016.1, forward strand.
TACACCCGCCCGTGCCACGAAGGCAGCGCTGCAAGCAGCGTCGCGGGCCGAGGGACGAGAAACAAGGTGAGAAAAAACGCGGGAAGCAAAGAGGTGCATGGTCACTCCAAGGGTGTGCAGGCGTCGCCCCGATTCCATCACGAAGCCATCAGTCGCTGCAGCGCTTCGCGGTATTTCGCCGCGGTCTTGTCGATCACTTCCTGCGGCAGTCGCGGCGCGGGCGGCTGCTTGTCCCAGGGCTTGCCATGCACCCGCACCTGCTCGAGCCAGTCACGCAGGAACTGCTTGTCAAAGCTCGGCGGGTTGCGGCCTTCGGCATAGCTCTCAGCGGGCCAGTAGCGCGAGGAGTCGGGCGTCAGCACCTCGTCCATCAACACCAGCGTGCCGTCGGTATCCAGCCCGAACTCGAACTTGGTGTCGGCGATCAGGATGCCCTTCTTCGCCGCGATCGCCGCCGCTGCTTGGTACAGCGCGATGCTGGTATCGCGGATCTTGGCCGCCAGATCGGCGCCGATCATCTGTACTGTCTGCGCGTAGGTGATGTTCTCGTCGTGCTCACCTACCGCTGCCTTGGCCGCCGGCGTGTAGATCGGCGCGGGCAGCTTCGATGCGTTCTTCAGGCCCGCGGGAAGCTTGACGCCGCACACCGCCTGGCCCTCCTGGTATTCCTTCCAGCCGCTGCCCGCCAAGTACCCGCGCACCACCGCCTCCACCGGGAT
>JBJTCL010000017.1:0-11782 GCA_046091865.1 Burkholderiaceae bacterium
GACTGACTCCATGTCGCCCTTGTCATCCCGGGCAGCAGGGTTGCTCACCGCCTTCGGGTTGGTCGGGCACATCAGATTCACGCCCACCGGGGTTTCGAACGGCTCGTAGTGCTCGGGCAGCGGGCCTTCGGCCATGAAGCCCACCGCGAACAGGCGCGCCACGCCTTCGGAGGTCATGATGAAGGGGCCGGCTCCCGTGTCGGGACCAAGCGCCGGCGCGATGTCGGGCACATCGGTGCCGGCCCAGGCCGTGCCGTTCCAGGCGATCTGCCGGCGTGACGGATCCCAGGGCTTGCCATCCGGCGTGGCCGCCGCGCGGTTGTAGAGGATGCGGCGGTTGGCTGGCCAGCTGAAGCCCCAGTTCTGGTACACGCCCAGCCCCGAGGGATCGCTGATGTCGCGGCGCGCCGAGTTGTTGCCCGCCTGCGACCACACGCCCGAGTAGATCCAGTTGCCGCAGCTGGTGGAACCGTCGTCGCGCAGCATGCCGAAGCCCGGCAACTGCTCGCCGGCCTTCACCAGCACCTTCGGCGGTGCCTTCGGGTCTTTCGGGTCGGGCGGCGCCATCACGTCGGCCAGCGCGCGGCCGTTGATCTCGCGCAGCACTTCCTCGGGCGCCGGGTTGGCCGGGTTGCTGTAGTTCCAGGTGAGCGCCTTGATCGCGTCGGGGAAGGCACCGCCTTCGGCCGCGTACAGGGCACGGATCTTCAGGAACAACTGCGACATGATCTCGCGGTCGGTCGTGCCCTCGCCCGGGGGGTCGATGGCCTTGCCGTGCCACTGGATCTGGCGGCTCGAGTTGGTGAAGGTGCCCGGGTCCTCGGCAAAGCACGAGGCCGGCAGGCGGAACACCTCGGTCTGGATGGTCGACGAGTCCACGTTGTTGAACTCGCCGTAGTTCTTCCAGAACTCGGCCGTCTCGGTCTGCAGCGGGTCCATCACCACCAGGTACTTCAGCTTGCCCAAAGCGGTGCCCAGCTTCTTCTTGTTGGGCACGGCCGCGATCGGGTTGAAGCCCTGGCAGATGAAGCCGTTCATCTTGCCCTGGAACATGCGGTCGAACATGGCCAGCACGTCGTACGCACCGTCGCGCTTGGGCAACCAGTCGTAGGCGAAGTTGTTGTCCTTGTTCGCGGCATCGCCAAACCAGGCCTTGCGCTGGCTCACCGACCACTTGGCGAAGTTCGCCGGGAAGTTCATCGAGCCCGGACGCAGCGGCTTGGGCGTGCGCGTGGTGATGTACTTCTCGTGCGTGTCGTCCGCGTCGGTGGGGGCGCTCAGGTAGCCCGGCAGCACCTCGGAGTAGGCGCACATGTCGGTGATGCCCTGCACGTTGGCGTGTCCGCGCAGCGCGTTCACGCCGCCGCCCGCGCGGCCGATGTTGCCCAGCAGCAGCTGGATCATGGCCATCGTGCGGATGTTCTGCGAGCCCACCGAGTGTTGCGTCCAGCCCAGCGCGTACAGGATGGTCATCACCTTGTCCGGCGTGTGCGTGCCCGCGATCATGTCGGCGATCTTCAGGAACTGCGCCTTGGGTGTGCCGCAGATCTTCTCGACCATCTCGGGCGTGTAGCGTGCGTAGTGCTGCTTCATCAGCTGCCACACGCAGTTGGGCGCCTCGAGCGTCGGGTCAACCTCGACGAACTCGTCCTTCTTGTCCTTGACGTATTGCCAGCTCGAGCGGTCGGTGTACGCACGCTTGGACTCGTCGTACCCGGTGAACAGGCCGTTGTCGAACTTGAAGCCCGGGTTGATCAGGAAGGACGCGTTGGTGTAGGCCTTCACATAGTCCATGTGGACCTTGTTGTTGGCCATCATGTAGTTGATGACGCCCGCGAGGAAGGCGATGTCGGTGCCCACGCGGATGGGCGCGTAGACATCGGCCACCGCTGCCGACCGCGTGAAGCGCGGATCGACCACGATGAGCTTGGCCTTGCGCTTTTGCATCGCCTCGGTGACCCACTTGAAGCCACAGGGGTGCGCCTCGGCGGCATTGCCGCCCATGATGAGAACCAGATCAGTGTTCGCGATGTCGTTCCACGAGTTGGTCATCGCGCCTCTGCCGAAAGTCGGGCCCAGACTGGACACCGTCGGCGCGTGTCATATTCGCGCTTGCGTATCGAGCGTCACCATCCCCATCGAACGCAGCATCTTCACCGTCAGGTAGCCGGCCTCGTTGCTCGAGGCGCTGGACACCAGCATGCCGGTGGTGTTCCAGCGGTTGACGGTCACGCCCTTGTCGTTCTTGGCGACGAAGTTCTTGTCGCGATCGGCCTTCAGGTGCTTGGCGATGCGGGTGATCGCCTCGTCCCAGCTGATGCGCTTCCACTCTTTCGAGCCGGGCTCGCGCACCTCGGGGTACTTCACGCGGCGCGGGCTGTTGATCATGTCGGCCAGGCCGGCGCCCTTGGGGCACAGCGTGCCGCGGTTGACCGGATGGTCCGGATCGCCCTCCACATGCACCAGCGCCGGCTTGTTGTTCTTCGCCGTGTCGCCCATCGTGTACATGATCACGCCGCAGCTGACCGAGCAATACGGGCAGGTGCTGCGTGTCTCGGTGGTGCGGGAGAGCTTGAAGTTGCGCGTTTGCGCAAGTGCTTCCGACGGTGAGAAGCCAAGTGCCGCGAGACTGGATCCGACCAGTCCGGCACCGCTCACCTGGAAGAAGTGCCGACGGTTCATGTCCATGGCAGTACTCCTGGTAATACAGGGCGACCACTTCGCCCCGAAGACATTGTGGAAGTGTTTGCTGCGTTTGATGTGAGTCAAATCGTGCTTTCGGACTAGGGAAATCACCGATTCAGGGCACCGCGCCCGCCTTGCTGACAGATTTCTTACGCCGGCTCATGCCGCCCGCACCCGCCACCACTCGCCCGTATCTGCCCGCACCCGGCAGAGGCCCTGCTCAGCGGTGGAGCACGGGGCTTGCGGCACACTGCGCCCGCGGCGTCGGCGTTCACCGGCCTGCGATGGACCTGTCCCGCTTTCCCGCGTCTGCTCCCCCTTATGACGGCCCCCCGTTCTGCGCATTTCACCGCCACCGGCTGGCGTTCGCTGTGGCGTGATCTGCGCGCCGGCGAACTGCGCCTGCTGTGGGTGGCCGTCACCCTGGCGGTGGCCGCGCTCACCTCGGTGGGCTTCTTTTCGGACCGGCTGCAGTCGGGCCTGGCGCGCGACGCGCGGCAACTGCTGGGCGGCGACGCGGTGGTGGCCAGCGACCAGCGCACGCCCGATGCGGTGCAGGCCGCCGCCCGCGAGCGCGGCCTGCAGACGGCGCTCAGCATCACCTTTCCCACCATGGCGCGCGCCGATGAGGCGCAGGGTGGTGCCACCCGGCTGGTGGCGCTCAAGGCCGTACAAGACGGCTACCCCTTGCGCGGCCGCCTGCGCGTGGCCGACGCGCCGGGCCTGGGCCCTGAGCAGGCGCAAACCGTGCGCGAGGTGCCGCGTGCTGGCGAGGCCTGGGTGGACGCTTCGCTGCTGGACGCCCTGGGCCTGCGCATGGGCGACATGCTGCTGCTGGGCGACGCACAACTGCGCATCGCCCGGCTGATCGTCACGGAACCCGACCGCGGCGCGGGCTTCAGCAGTTTCTCGCCACGGGTGATGATCCGCGAGTCCGACCTGGCCGCCACCGGCCTGGTGCAGCCCGCCAGCCGCATCACCTACCGCTTTGCGGTGGCCGGTGACGATACGCCAGTCAAGGCCTTCGTGCGCTGGGCCGAGGCCTGGGTGCAGCAGCCCGAGGTGCGCGGTGCGCGGCTCGAGTCGATGGAATCCGGCCGCCCCGAGATGCGCCAGACGCTGGATCGCGCCAGCAAGTTCCTCAACCTGGTGGCGCTGCTGTCGGCGCTGCTGTCGGCGGTGGCGGTGGCGCTGGCCGCACGCGGCTTTGCCGCCCGCCATCTGGACGACTGCGCCATGCTGCGGGTGCTGGGCCAGAGCCAGCGGCACATGGCGCTGGCCTATGCCACCGAATTCGCCATCGTGGGCGTGGTGGCCAGCCTGATGGGCGTGGCCCTGGGCTGGGCCATGCACCATGTGTTCGTGCTGCTGCTGGCCGGGCTGGTGGATGCTGCCCTGCCTGCGGCGGGCTGGTGGCCTGCGGCGCTGGGCATGGGCATGGGCCTCACGCTGCTGCTGGCCTTTGGGATTCCGCCGGTGCTGCAACTGGCGCAGGTGCCGCCGCTGCGCGTGATCCGCCGCGACCTGGGGGGGCTGCGCCCCGCATCCGCCGGTGTGCTGGCCCTGGGCGTGGCAGGTTTTGCCGCACTGCTGCTGGCCATCAGCAGCGATCTCACCCTGGGCCTGATCGCCGTGGGTGGCTTTGCGCTGGCGGTGGCCTTGTTCGCGGGCCTGAGCCTGCTGGCGGTTCGGTTGCTGCGGCTGGCGGTGCGCGAGGGCTCGGCGCCGCGCTGGCTGGTGCTGGCCACGCGGCAACTGTCGGCGCGCCCTGGTTATGCGGTGGTGCAGGTCAGTTCGCTGGCCGTGGGCTTGCTGGCGCTGGTGCTGCTGGTGCTGCTGCGCACCGACCTCATCAGCAGCTGGCGCCAGGCCACGCCGGCCGATGCACCCAACCGATTTGTCATCAACGTGATGCCCGAGCAGGGCGATGCGTTCCAGCGCACCCTGCGCGACGCGGGCGTGCAGCGCTACGACTGGTACCCCATGATCCGCGGCCGGCTGGTGGCGGTGAACGGGCAGACCATCACCCCGGACACCTTTGCCGACGACCGCGCGCGCCGCATGGTCGACCGCGAGTTCAACCTGTCGCACAGCGCGCAGCAACCGCCGCACAACCAGGTGATCGCCGGGCAGTGGACGGCAGGCGAGGCCGGGGCGGTCAGTGTGGAAGAGGGCATTGCACGCACGCTGAACCTCAAGCTGGGCGACACGCTGCGCTTTGACATCGCGGGCGTGGTGCACGAGTCGCGCATCACTTCGCTGCGCAAGGTCGACTGGGGTTCGCTGCGCGCCAACTTCTTCGTGATGTACCCGGTGGACCGGCTCGACGGCGTGCCGCTCACCTACATGAGCGCCTTCCGCGCGCCCGATGCGGTGCCCGGCCAGCGCAGCTTTGACAGCCGGCTGGTGCAGGCCTTTCCCAACATCACCCAGGTGGACATGACCGCCACGCTCAACCAGGTGCAGGGCGTGCTGGCGCAGGTGATCCGCGCGATCGAGTTCCTGTTCGGCTTCACGCTGGCGGCCGGCCTGGTGGTGCTGTTTGCGGTCGTCACTGCCACACGCGAGGAGCGCGCGCGCGAGTACGCCATCATGCGTGCGGTGGGTGCGCAGTCGTCGCTGCTGCGGCAGGTGCAGCGCGCCGAACTGGCGGGCGTGGGCCTGCTGGCCGGTGCGCTGGCCAGTGCGGTGGCCGCGGTGGTGGGCTGGGCGCTGGCGCGCTATGCGTTCGAGTTTGCGTGGACGGCCTCGCCCTGGGTGCTGCTGGCCGGTGCGCTGGCCGGTGCCACGCTGGCGCTGGCCGCCGGCTGGTGGGGCCTGCGCGAGGTGCTGCGCCGCCCGGTGCTCGATTCACTGCGCAGGGCCGCCGAATGAGCGACACCACCGATCAGGGCGCAGAGGCTTCAGCAACGCCGCCATCCACGCCGTTCGAGTGGATCGGCGGTGAGGCGGTGGTGCGCACGCTGGTCGACCGCTTTTATGACCTGATGGATCTGGAGCCGCAGTACCGCGAGCTGCGCGCCGCGCACGGCAGCACGCTGGACGACGCGCGCGACAAGCTGTTCTGGTTTTTGTGCGGCTGGCTGGGCGGGCCGCCGCACTACACCAGCCGCTTTGGCCACCCCATGCTGCGCGCACGGCACATGCCGTTTCGCATCGGCATCGTCGAGCGTGACCAGTGGCTGGCCTGCATGGATCAGGCCATGGCCGAGTCGGGCGTGCCGCAAGACTTGCGCGAGCGCCTGCGCAACAGCTTTTTTCAGACAGCCGACTGGATGCGCAACGTCGCGCGCTGATGCTGCACAGCCGCCGCAGTGCTGAAGCCCCTCAGGTGGGCTGCAGCAGCACCACCAGCGCACCGGCGCCGCCCTCGGCGGGGCGGGCTTGCACAAAGGCGATCACTTCCTTCTTTTGCACCAGCCAGCTGTGCACCCGACCCTTGAGCACCGGCGTCTTGCCCGGTGAGCCCAGGCCCTTGCCGTGCACCACCCGCACACAGCGGATGCCGTGCTTGTGCGCCTCGCGGATGAAGCTGCCCAGCGCCTCGCGCGCGTCGTCGCGGCGCAGGCCGTGCAGGTCGATCTCGCGCTGGATGGACCAGTCACCGCGGCGCAGCTTGCGCGCCACGTCGGTGCCCACGCCGGGGCGCCGGTAGCTCAGGGCGTCGTCCACGTCGAGCAGCGTGCCCACATCGAACTCGTCCGACAGCGACTCTTGCATCACCCGCTGCTCGTCGATTTGCCGCTGCACAGCAATCGGTGCCACCGGCTGCGCGGGCATGGCCACGCGCGCGGCGGCCTTCAGCGGGGCCACCGTACCGGCGGCACGGCGAAACAGGTTGGCCTCGGCCTCGGCGCGGCGCGCGGCCTCGCGCTGGGCCGCCTCGCGCGCGGCGGTCTGCGCGCGCTGCTCGGCCAGGGCCTTGCGCACCAGCTTCAGGTCCTGCAGCGACTGGACTTTCATGCCGGGCATTCTGCGGCACTACAGCAGCCCGCGCTCGGCAAAGGACAAGACCTCGCCGGGCGCCACCACGATGTGGTCCAGCACCCGCACATCCAGCAGGGCCAGCGCGGCCTTCAGGGCTTGTGTGAGGGCCTCGTCGGCGCGGCTGGGCTGCACGCTGCCGCTGGGGTGGTTGTGCGCCAGCAACGGCAGCGGCCTGGTGGTGCAGTGCGCGCACCGCCACCTCGCGCGGGTACACGCTGGTCTGCGTCAGCGTGCCGCGAAACATCTCTTCCAGCGCGATCAGCCGGTTCTGCACGTCGAGGAACATCACCGCAAACACCTCGTGCGCGTGTTGCGCCAGCTGCAGTTGCAGGTACTGCTTGACCGCCTCGGGCGACGCCAAGGCCTCGCGCTCGCGCAGCCGCTGCGCAATGGCGCGGCGCGCCAGCTCTAGCACGGCCACCAGCTCGGCGCGCTTGGCATTGCCGCCCAGGCCGCGCACGCGTTTCAGATCCTGCGGCTGCGTGTGCAGCAGGCCCGCCAGGCCACCAAAGTCGTCCAGCAGTTGCTGCGCCATGGCCAGCACCGGCTGGCCTGCCACGCCGGTGCGCAGGACCAGCGCCAGCAGTTCGGCATCGCTCAGTGCGCCGGGGCCGCGCGCCAGCAGTTTTTCGCGCGGGCGCGCCTCGGCAGGCAAGTGCTGCAGCATGGGGGTCCTCCCTGTGGATCGTTCATGTGCTCACGGTGGAACGCCTCTTTGGCGGGCTTCCTACAATCGGGGCAACGATCAAGCCAGTGTATTGGGCCCCTTCATGAATGCCAATGTTTCGCCCGGTCTGCCGCGTGTGCAGGCGGCCTCGTTCCTCACGCTGCACTACCGGCTGGCAGGGCCTGCGGGCGACATCATCAACACCTTTGGTGGCCAGCCCGCCACACTGTCGCTGGGCGCGGGGGACCTGTCACCCGCCATTGAGCAGCGGCTGATCGGGGTGGAAGAGGGCGCGCGCATCAGCTTCACCCTGCCGGCCGGCGAGGCCTTTGGCGAGCGCAATCCGCAGCTGCAGCAGTGGGTGGCGCGCCAACTGCTCGACGAACTGGGCGACCCGCACGAGGAATACAGCGTGGGCGATGTGGTGCAGTTCCCCACGCCCGACGGCATGGGCAGCTATGCCGGTACGGTGCTGCAGGTGGGCCAAACCGGCCACGTGGCCGGCAGCCCGGGCGCACGCGCGGTGCTGTTCGACTTCAACCACCCGCTGGCGGGCCAGAGCGTGAGCTTTGAGGCCCATGTGATCGGCGTGCTGTGACCCATCCCACCGGAAGGCCCATGAATCCCCCCGAAGAAATCATTCTGGCCGAGCCCCGCGGCTTTTGCGCCGGCGTGGACCGCGCCATCGAGATCGTCGAGCGCGCCATCCACAAGTTTGGCGCACCCATTTATGTGCGCCACGAGATCGTGCACAACACCTATGTGGTGAACGACCTCAAGACCAAGGGCGCAATCTTCATCGAAGACCTGGCCGATGTGCCGCCGGGCGCGACGCTGGTGTTCAGCGCGCACGGTGTCAGCAAGGCGGTGCAGAACGAGGCGCGCGAGCGCGGCTTCAGCATCTTCGATGCCACCTGCCCGCTGGTGACCAAGGTGCATGTGGAGGTGGCCAAGCTGGCCAAAGAGGGCTACGAATTCATCATGATTGGCCACAAGGGCCACCCCGAGGTGGAGGGCACCATGGGGCAGCTCGACGAGGGCATCCACCTGGTGGAAGAGGCCGCCGACGTGGCCCATGTGCGGCTGCGCCAGACCGACAAGATCGCGGTGGTGACGCAGACCACGCTGAGCGTGGACGACGCCGCCGAGATTGCCGCTGCGGTGAAAGAGCGCTTTCCGAATGTGCGCGAGCCCAAGAAGCAGGACATCTGCTACGCCACGCAGAACCGGCAGGACGCGATCAAGCTGCTGTCGCCGCAGGTGGATGTGGTGATCGTGGTGGGCAGCCCCACCAGTTCCAACAGCAACCGCCTGGCCGAGCTGGCACGCAAGCTGGGCGTGGACGCCTACATGGTCGATTCGCCCGACGAACTGCAGGCCGCGTGGATTGCAGGCAAGGGCCGCATCGGCTTGACGGCCGGTGCATCGGCGCCCGAGATCCTGGTGCAGCAGGTGATCGAGCGCATCAAGTCGCTGGGCGCGGTGTCGGTGCGCAAGATGGACGGCATCGTCGAGACCACCAAGTTTCCGCTGCCCAAGGGCCTGAAGCTCGAGGGCACCGCGTGAGCGCATCGGCCGTCGCCCCCGCGGTGGTGGACCACGCTGCGGTGCAGGCCGCGCGTGCGTTGCTGGCCAGTGGCCCGACGGGCTTTCTGCGCGAAACACCGCTGTGGCGGCTGCCGGCCGCGTCGCTCGGCCTACCCGGGGGCGAACTGTGGCTCAAGCTCGAGCACTTGCAGGTGGGCGGCAGCTTCAAGGCGCGTGGCATGCTGCACCGGCTGCTGGCCAACCCCATTCCCCAAGCGGGCGTCATCGTGGCGTCGGGCGGCAATGCGGGCATTGCCACCGCCGCGGCAGCGCGTGCTTTAGGCGTGCGCTGCGAGGTGTTTGTGCCCACCGTCAGCCCGCAGGCCAAGCAGGACAAGCTGCGTGCCTTGGGCGCCCAGGTGGTGGTGACCGGCGCCGTGTATGCCGAGGCGTTTGAGGCCTGCATGGCGCGCCAGCGCGACACCGGTGCGCTCATCACCCATGCGTACGACCAGCCCGAGGTGGTGTCGGGCGCCGGCACCCTGGCTGCCGAGGTCGAGGCGCAAGCGGGTGTGCCCGACAGCGTGCTGGTCAGCGTGGGCGGCGGCGGCCTGATCGGCGGCATCGGGGCGTGGTTTGAGCAGCGCTCGCGGGTGGTGGCGCTGGAGCCCGCCAATGCCCCCACGCTGTTTCGTGCCCGCGAGGCCGGCCAGCCGGTGGACGTGGCCGTGAGCGGCGTGGCCGCCGACTCCCTGGGCGCGCGGCGCATCGGACAGATTGCGTGGCAGGTGACGCAGCGCCATGTGCGCGATGCGCTGCTGCTGAGCGATGAGGCCATCCGCCAGGCACAGCTGTGGCTGTGGAAGGAACTGCGCCTGGCGGTGGAGCCCGCCGCCGCGCTGGGCGTGGCGGCACTGCAGGCCGGCGCGTATGTGCCGCTTGGCGACGAACGGGTGTGTTTGGTGATCTGCGGCGCCAACTTCGACCCGACCGTGCTGGCCTGAATAAAATCGGGCGATGCTCGACATTGCCCTGCTGCGCAAGGACCTCGACAGCGAGGTGGCCACGCTGCTCAAGCGCAAGAACCCCCAGCCTTACCTCGACGTCAACGCCTTTCGGGAGCTGGAGTCCGAGCGCAAGACCATCCAGACCCGCACCGAGGAACTGCAGGCGCGCCGCAACGCCTTCAGCAAGCAGATCGGCGCACTCAAGGGCAAGGGCCAGCACGCCGAGGCCGACGCGGCCATGGCCGAGGTGAACGCCCTCAAGGGCGAGCTCGAATCATCGGCCGCGCGGCTGGATGCCATCCAGCACGAACTGACGGCCATGCTGCAGGCCGTGCCCAACCTGCCGCACGACAGCGTGCCGGTGGGCGTCGACGAACACGCCAACGTGCTGCTGCGCCAGTGGGGCACGCCGCGCCAGTTTGATTTCCCCATCAAGGACCATGTGGATGTGGGCGAGAAGCTGGGCCTGGATTTCGACACCGGCATCAAGCTCAGCGGTGCGCGCTTTACCGTGATGCGCGGCGGCATCGCGCGGCTGCACCGTGCGCTGGCGGCCTTCATGCTCGACGTGCAGACGCAAGAGCATGGCTACACCGAGTGCTACACGCCCTATGTGGTGAACGCCGAAACCCTGCGCGGCACCGGGCAGCTGCCCAAGTTCGAGGCCGACCTGTTTGCCGCGCGCAAGGGCGGGCAGGATGGCGAGGCCGGCTCGGAGGACACCGCGCTGTACCTCATCCCCACGTCCGAGGTGTCGCTGACCACCTGTGTGCGCGACACGGTGCTGGCCGAATCGCAGTTGCCGATCAAGCTGACCGCGCACACGCCGTGCTTTCGCTCCGAAGCGGGCAGCGGCGGGCGCGACGTGCGCGGCATGATCCGCCAGCACCAGTTCGACAAGGTCGAGATGGTGCAGATCGTGCACCCCGACAAAAGCTACGAGGCGCTGGAAGACATGACGCGCCACGCCGAGGCCATCCTGCAAAAGCTGGGCCTGCCTTACCGCGTGATGGCGCTGTGCACCGGTGACATGGGTTTTGGGGCGGCACGCACGCACGACCTGGAGGTGTGGCTGCCGGGGCAGAACACTTACCGCGAGATCAGCTCGGTGTCGAACTGCGAGGCCTTTCAGGCGCGGCGGCTGCAGGCGCGCTTTAAAAACGCGCAGGGCAAGAACGAGCTGGTGCACACGCTGAACGGCTCGGGCCTGGCCGTGGGCCGCACGCTGGTGGCGGTGCTGGAGAACTACCAGAACGCCGACGGTTCAGTGACGGTACCCGAGGTGCTGCGCCCGTACATGGGCGGCGTGGAGCGCATTGCAGCTTGACCCTGCCACACCGGGCGAGGCCGCAGCGCGCTGCGCTAGAATGCGCGCTTCGCACCACGCGACCGGATTCAGGAGAGGTGGCAGAGTGGTCGAATGTACCTGACTCGAAATCAGGCGTACGTGCAAGCGTACCGTGGGTTCGAATCCCACCCTCTCCGCCATGCAAAGTTTCTTCAAATCTTCAATCTTTCAACCGCCACCCACAAGCTGTTGATCTGATTGACTTTTTCTCGGTTACCTCCTGACCAGAGATTGAAGAAAGTCCCTTCATACAGGGACCTCAGCGCGATTGAGACGCTGCTCTGCTCAGAACCACCTGACTGAGCGAGTTCGAAAAAATCCGATTAGAACAATGAGTTACGCGATTTTCCCGTAACCCCCGTTGCCGTACTTCCTCGAAAGAGTCCGGCGCGTGGACTGCCCAAAAGCGCTCTTGCTGTCATTGCGTGCAGGCGATGATGTTCTATGCTGACTGTGGCAGACTTCTCAAGATTCAATTTCCCGTTGTAAGTCAATCCAGGCCGGATCAAAACTCAGCTTTTTTGCCATGGGTGAATTGGACTCTAAAACCCGCCAAAAAGG
>JBJTCL010000018.1:0-4751 GCA_046091865.1 Burkholderiaceae bacterium
TGCCCACCGGCTTCTACGACCTGGACCGCATGACCTCGGGCCTGCAGGCCGGCGACCTGATCATCCTGGCGGCGCGGCCCTCCATGGGCAAGACTGCGCTGGCCATCAACATTGCCGAGCATGTGGCGCTCAACGAGGGCCTGCCGGTGGCGGTGTTCTCGATGGAGATGGGCGCCTCGCAGCTGGCGATCCGCATCGTGGGCTCGATCGGCCGCATCGACCAGACGCACCTGCGCACCGGCAAGCTGGCCGACGACGAATGGCCGCGCCTGACTGAGGCGATCGAGAAGCTGCGCCATGTGTCGCTGCACATCGACGAGACGCCGGGCCTGACCACCAGCGAGCTGCGCGCCAACGCGCGGCGGCTGGCGCGCCAGTGCGGCAAGCTCGGGCTGATCGTGGTGGACTACCTGCAGCTGATGAGCGTGTCGGCCGGCATGAGCGACGAGAACCGCGCCACCGCCATCGGCGAGATCTCGCGCGGCCTGAAGATGCTGGCCAAGGAACTGCAGTGCCCGGTGATCGCGCTGTCGCAGCTCAGCCGCGGCGTGGAGTCACGCACCGACAAGCGGCCGATGATGAGCGACCTGCGCGAATCGGGCGCGATCGAGCAGGACGCCGACGTGATCATGTTCATCTACCGCGACGACTACTACAACAAGGACTCCAAGGAGCCCGGCGTCGCCGAGATCATCATCAGCAAGCAGCGCAACGGCCCTACCGGCACTGCCAAGCTGACCTTCATGAAGCAACTGACCAAGTTCGAGTCGTACGCCGGGCAGGGCGGCGACTACTGACGCAGGCGGCGCGGTTTACAGCACTTCGCTGGCAAAGTCCGCCAGGCGCGAGCGCTCGCCGCGCGCCAGCGTCACATGGCCGCCATGCGGCCAGCCCTTGAAGCGGTCCACCGCATAGGTCAGGCCGCTGGAGCCTTCGGTGAGGTAGGGCGTGTCGATCTGCGCCAGGTTGCCCATGCAGATGATCTTGGTGCCCGGCCCCGCGCGGGTGATCAGCGTCTTCATCTGCTTGGGCGTGAGGTTCTGCGCCTCGTCGATGATCACGTACTTGTTGAGGAAAGTGCGCCCGCGCATGAAGTTCATGCTCTTGATCTTGATGCGGCTGCGGATCAGCTCGTTGGTGGCGGCGCGCCCCCATTCACCGGCGGCCGTGTCGGTCTTGCCCAGCACCTCCAGGTTGTCGTCGAGCGCGCCCATCCACGGGCCCAACTTTTCTTCTTCGGTGCCCGGCAGACAGCCGATGTCCTCGCCCACGCTCACGGTGGCGCGCGTGAAGATGATCTCGGTGTAGCGGCGGTCGTCCAGCACCTGCGTGAGGCCGGCCGCCAGCGCCATCAGCGTCTTGCCGGTGCCTGCGGTGCCGCTGAGGGTGACAAAGTCCACCTCGGGGTCCATCAGCAGGTTCATCGCGAAGTTCTGCTCGCGGTTGCGGGTGGTCACGCCCCACACCGCGTTCTTCAGGTGGCCGTAGTCCTTGAGCGTCTTCAGCACCGCCGTCTTACCGCGGATCTCGGTGACGCGCGCATACAGGCTGGGCTCGCCCGGCGCCTCAAAAAACACGAACTGGTTGATCAGCAGCTGCGGCACGATGGGCCCGCTGATGCGATAGAAGGTGTGCTGGCCGCTTTGCCAGCTCTCCACCGTTTTGCCGTGCTTGGCCCAGAAGTCGGTGGGCAGCGCCAGCGAGCCCGCATACAGCAGGTCGCCGTCGTCCAGCGTCTTGTCGTTCCGGTAGTCGTCGGTGGCCAGCCCCAGCGCACGCGCCTTGACGCGCATGTTGATGTCCTTGGACACCAGCACCACATCGCGCGGCGCATGCTTGTCGCGCAGCGCCTGCACCACGCCCAGGATCTGATTGTCGGCCTTGCCCTGCGGCAGCGCCAGGTGGGCGGTGGCCTCGAGCGCCTGCGTCTGGAAGAACAGCTTGCCGCCCGCTTCGCGGTGGCCGGTGGCGTCGAGCTTCAGGCCGTTTTCGATGGCGGCGTCGTTTACCGCGGCCAGCGCATCGAGCATGCGGCTGGTCTGGCGGGCGTTACGCGCCACCTCGGTCATGCCCTTCTTGTGGCCGTCGAGCTCTTCCAGCACGATCAGCGGCAGATAGATGTCGTGCTCCTCAAAGCGAAACAGGCAGCTCGGGTCGTGCAGCAGCACGTTGGTGTCGAGCACGAACAGCTTGGAAGGGCCGGTGCTGGCACCGCGGCGTGCGCGGGCCGCCGGGGCCGGGCGTGCGCTGCCGGCCTGGCGGGCGGGCTGTCGTGCGGGTGGCCGGGGGGCGGTGGCCGATCTGGCGGCAGGCGCCCGCAGGGACGAGTCCGGTGCGTCGTCGAGGGCGGGCATGGCGACATCGCGATCGAATTCGAGGCCGCGGTCGTCGGCAGCGTCGGCGGCGGAAGGCGGCACAAAGTCCATGTCCATCGACGCCGTCGGCATGGCGTCGTCGTCGGTCGCGGCCGATTTTCGTGCAGCGCGTCCGGCGGCCCGGGCGGGCGCCTCGTAGGCTTCGGGAGAGAGCAGGGCGGCGCGCTTGGTCGGGGCGGGAGGCAGTGGCATGGGCGTCAGCGGATGAGGCCCCGCGAGCGGGGCAAAAAAGTGAAAAAGCCGCCAGGAACACCGGGCGGCTTTCTCGGGGGGTGACAGTCGTCGGGTCTCGGAGGACTCAGCGGCATGAGGCCATTATGCACAGCCGGGATGACGCCACAAGCAGGGAAACCGGGTGGGTGTGGCGGCCTGTCGTCAGTGTGGCGCCGGGACATCAGAGCGCCAGCGGGGCACCGAAGCGGTGCGCAGGCCGCCGCGGGCTCAGGCGGCCTTCTTCAGCGCCTTGACCGCCTTCAGCACCTCGTCCACATGGCCGGGTACCTTCAGGCCGCGCCATTCCTGCTTGAGGGTGCCGTCGGCGCCGATCAGGAAGGTGCTGCGCTCGATGCCCTTGACCTTCTTGCCATACATGATCTTGTTTTTGACCACGCCGAACATGTGGCACATTTTTTCTTCGGTGTCGGCGATCAGCTCAAAGGGCAGTTCGAGCTTGGACTTGAAGTCGTCGTGCGACTTCATGTTGTCGCGCGACACGCCGAACACGGTGGCGCCGGCCTTCACGAAGTCCTTGTACTTGTCGCGGAACTGCATGGCTTCGGTGGTGCAGCCCGGGGTGTTGTCCTTCGGGTAGAAGTACAGCACGAGCACCTTGCCGAGGTGAGAGGTATTGGTGACCTTGAGGCCGCCGGTGGCGTTGTCCTCGAACTCGGGGATGGGCTTGTTGACAACGATAGCCATGGGTGCGATCTCTGGTTCGGGCACGGGGTGCCCGGAAAAGCCTCAGATTTTACCCGGTTTCACCCTGCGGGTGCGCGTCTTGCGGCGCCTCAATCAGCAACGCCAGCACCACGCTGCGGCCCTCGGCAGCCAGGATGTTGTAGGTGCGACACGCGGCGGCGCTGTCCATGGTTTCCACCCCGATGCGCCGGCGCATCAGCGGCGCCAGCCACTGCGGCTTGGGAAAGCGGATGCGCGCGCCGCTGCCGTAGATCACCACCTCGGCGTCTAGGCCAGCCAGCACCTCGAAGTGCGCCGGGCCCACATCGCTGCTGGTGCGGCACTTCCAGTCGATGCGCTGGCCGCCCGAGCCGATCACCACGCTGTGGGTGATGCGCTCGCCATTGACCGCCACCCAGCCAGGGCCGTGGCCGGTGACCGTCTGCGCGTCGGAGCGGTCGGGCTGCAGCTTCATGGGGTGAGGGCGATCAGGGTTGGCGGATGCAGGTGCGCGCGGGTGTGCTGCACTGCACTATTTCGGGGCGGATCTGTGGTCCAATTATAGGTTTCACAGGTTTTGCGAGGCCCGCATGCGGGGCCGCGCCCACCCCGCGGAGATCCCCTTGAGAGCCGTCCAAAAGTCCGACAAGCTGGCCAACGTGTGCTACGACATCCGTGGGCCGATCATGGACGCCGCGCGCAAGCTCGAGGAAGAGGGCCACAAGATCATCAAGCTGAACATCGGCAACTTGGCGCCGTTCGGCTTTGACGCCCCCGAGGAGATTCAGCAGGACATGATCCGCAACCTGCCGAACTCGGCGGGTTACTCCGACAGCAAGGGCATCTTTGCCGCGCGCAAGGCGGTGATGCACTACACCCAGCAGCAGGGCATCAAGGGCGTCACGCTCGACGACATCTACCTGGGCAATGGCGCCAGCGAGCTTATCGTGATGGCGGTCAATGGCCTGCTGAACAACGGCGACGAGATGCTGCTGCCCGCGCCCGACTACCCGCTGTGGACGGCGGCCGTCAGCCTGTCGGGCGGTACGCCGGTGCACTACATGTGCGACGAGTCCAACGGCTGGATGCCCGACCTCGACGACATCCGCCGCAAGATCACGCCCAACACCAAGGGCATCGTCGTCATCAACCCCAACAACCCGACCGGTGCGCTGTACTCCGACGAACTGCTGCGCGGCATCGTGCAGATCGCGCGCGAGCACGGCCTGGTGATCTTTGCCGACGAGGTGTACGACAAGGTGCTGTACGACGATGCGCGCCACACCGCGCTGGCCAGCCTGTCCGAAGACGTGCTGACGCTCACCTTCAATTCGCTGTCCAAAAGCTACCGCTCCTGCGGCTACCGCGCGGGCTGGCTGGTGGTGTCGGGCGAGAAGAAAGCGGCGCGCGACTACATCGAGGGCCTGAACATGCTCTCGAACATGCGGCTTTGCGCCAACGTGCCGGGCCAGTGGGCGA
>JBJTCL010000019.1:0-18389 GCA_046091865.1 Burkholderiaceae bacterium
GCATCGGTGTGGGCGTGCTGGTGATGTGGCATGTGCAGAAGGCGCTGATCGACCACCTGGTGGAGGCCGCCAGCCCGCAGGACAAGCGCGCGTCGGTGGCGCTGGCGGTGCTGGCCCCCAAGGCGGGGCAGGGTGCGTTACTGACGCCTGCGGGCCAGAAGCTGGTGACGATGGAGACGATCGGCCTTCATCGCAACATCGTCGAGGCGATGTTTCCCGCGGCGGCGCTGCATGCACCGCAGCGCGAACAACTGCTGCTGCAATGGCTGATGACGGCGGGGCACGCGCCTGCGGCCGGCGTGCAACCGGCACAGGTGGAAGACAACGCCTACCGCAACCTGATCGTGGCGCCGCTGGTCATCGGCTTGTCGCTGTTCTTCGCGCTGGTCAATCTGAGCGTGGCGGCCTCGTTCGTGGTGTGCGCGCAAGCCTCGCTGGCGCCTTTGGGTGGCCGTGGTGCTGGTGCTGTTGCTGGTGGGGGTGTCGATGCTGTCGGGCAATGCCTTGCTGGATGCCGAGGGCTACCGCAGCGCCCTGCGCCCGGGCCTGTGGGAGCAGGCGCCGGTGCTGGCCGCCATGGTGGAGTGGTCGGCACGCGCCGCGACCTGCTGGGCGCCCGTGTCGCAGTGGGTGCATGAGCACCTGATGTTCGGCTACGGCTTTGGGCCCATTCACCTGGCACGCTGGGGCTCGTAGGCCCGGGGGGCACTTGCGCGCCGCTACGCCAAAGGTGACGCACTGGTAGAAACCCTGTACACTACGTGTGTGTCGTTCATGTGCTTACCTTGAACGACGCAAGGTCTGATTCGGGCAGCGGTTCCCCCAACACCGCGCGGCTCCACCGGCACGCAGCGCTTGAAGGCGCGTTCGGTGGTCACACTTTCTCCCCCAGGCAAGCCCCACTGTCATCCGTTGCCGGATGAGCGCTTCATGCCGTGCCCTGTGCACTTGGCATGACCCCGGGCCAGAACGGCCTGTTCAGCCCGCGCCTTTGCCGGCGCATTGCCTGCCTTCATGACCACTGACACCGGACTTTCCGCCGCCCTGGCATGAGGCCCATTTCAACCACATGCTCCATCACATGTACTGAGGACAGCCCATGGCCAAGGAAGAACTGATCGAAATGCACGGCAAGGTCGACGAGGCCCTGCCTGAGCAACGTTATCGCGTCACGCTGGACAACGGTCACCAACTGGTGGCCTACACCGGCGGCAAGATGCGCAAGCACCGCATCCGCATTCTGGCGGGTGACAAGGTCACACTGGAGATGTCGCCCTACGACCTGACCAAGGGCCGCATCACCTTCCGCCACCTTGAGGTGCGCATGCCGCGCCCGGATGGCCCCGCACGGCCCGGGCCGCACAAGCGCTGATTTTTTATTTCCCCCCGCGCCCGAATTCCGGAGGGCGCATTTTTCTGAAAGGCTCCTCATGAGCAACAAACTGTATGTCGGCAACCTGTCTTATTCGGTGCGCGACGATGATCTTCACCAGCATTTCTCTTCCTTTGGCCAGGTGCAGTCGGCCAAGGTGATGATGGAGCGCGATACCGGCCGCTCCAAGGGTTTTGGTTTTGTCGAGATGGGCAGCGCCGCTGAAGCGCAAGCCGCCATCGATGGCCTGCACGGCAAGAACATGGGTGGCCGCGACCTGACGGTCAACATCGCCCGTCCGATGGAGCCGCGCGCTCCGCGCAGCCAAGACGGCGGCTACCGCGGTGGTCGTCAGTACTGATCCGTCCATCCTGATCGCGAGGCGTCAGCGGCTGCGCTGACGGCTTCGCTTCAGCGCGCGGCCAGCGCAGCCTCGACAGCCGCCACCAGCTTGCGGCTCTCGGGCGCTGTCATGCTGCCAAAGTGCGCCAGCACCCGGCCATCGCGGCCGACCAGGTACTTGTTGAAGTTCCAGCTGGGCGGCTCGCCGGTGGCGCGCGCCAGCTCTGCAAACAGCGGGTGGGCATGGTTGCCACGCACCCGCGTCTCGCTGAACATCGGGAACATCACGCCGTAGGTGTTGAAGCACACCGCCGCCGTCTTGCGGGCGTCGGCGTCTTCCTGCTTGAAGTCGTTCGACGGAAAGCCCAGCACCATCAGGCCGCGTGCGGCATACCGGGCGTTCAGCGCCTCCAGCCCTTCGAACTGCGAGGTGAAGCCGCAATAGCTGGCGGTGTTGACCACCAGCAGCACCTTGCCGCTGAACTGGCACAGCGACTGCGGCTGGTTGTCCTGCAGCCGCGCAAAGCTGTGCCGCAGCAATGACGGGCACTGGCTAGGCGCTGCGGCAGGCTGAGCCGTGGGCGCCGGTGCAGGTGCAGGTACAGGTACAGGTACAGGTCCTGCCTTGGTGGCGGCTGGCGTGCTGGCTGCGGCAGGCGACAGCATGGCGCCCCCGGCGGCACACACCAGCGCAATCAGCGCACTGCGGCAGGCTGTGCGTCGCTGCGGCCCGATGCGGGCATCAAGGGGTGAGAGGGTGGTCACGGCGCGTACTGGATTTGCGGTACGTCTCACTTTAAAGTGCAGACGGCGAATCGTCCCGCTACCCACAACATGACCCCAAACCTGTCCTTTGTTCATCGCGCGCCTGCGGCACGGAGTGCTGCGGCGTGTGCCTGGTCCTTGGTATTGCTGCTGTGCACTGCCTGCGGAGGCTCTGACGCGCCAGTGGTGGCTGGCACGGTGCTACAGGTATACGCCTCGTCGGAATCGCGCCAGTGTGAGGGCGGTGGGTTGAGCCTGACGACATTGCGCGAACGCCTGAGCGCTGCGGGCCTGCAGGTGTCCAGCAGCGGCTGCGGCACCGACGGCCGCGTGTATCCGACCGTGTGCGGCGCACCGGACGGCCGCATAGGCATCTTTGAGATTGCACTCGACGCCAGTGCGCAGCCACCCACTTTGCCCGCGGGCTTTGATCTGCTGTCGCAACGGCCCGGCGCCGTCCGTGTGGCCTGCCCCTGACGGTCAGGTTGCGGAACGGCGCCTTGCGTGCAGAGCGCTTCGTCCAGCGCTCAGTCGATTTTCATCCCCGAGTCGCGCACGATCGGGGCCCACTTGGCCAGCTCCTCGCGGGTGGCGGCCAGCAGCTCGGCGGGGCCGGCCTTCATGGGTGATGCGCCTTGCGCCGCAAAGAAGGCCTCCATGTCGGGCGAGGCCTGTACCTTGGCCACAGCGTTGCGCATCTGCTCGATCATCTCGCGCGGCACGCCTTTGGGCGCGTACACCGCCACCCACAGCTCGCCCACCAGGCCCGGCACCGCCTCATTGGCCAGCGGCAATTGCGGCAGGGCCGGCGCGCGCTGCAGCGACGGCACCGCCAGCGCCTTGACCTGCCCGTTCTTGATGAAGCCGATGCAAGCCGGAATGGTGCTCACGAGCACCTGCAGGTTACCGGCAATCAAATCGGTCAAGGCCGGTGCCACGCCCCGATAGGGAACGTGCGTGAGCTGCACGCCCTGCGACTTCTTGAGCATCTCCATCAGCAGGTGCGAGAAGGTGCCGTTGCCAGACGAGCCATAGCTGTACTTGCCCGGCTCGCGGCGCGCCAGCTCCACCAGCTCGGCCAGCGTGTTTGCCGGCACGTTCTTGTTCACCAGAATCGCGTGCTGCACCACGGCGATGCCCGCCACCGGGTCAAAGTCGGCAAGCGGATCAAAGCCAGTGCTCTTGTACAGCGCCGGGTTGATGGTCTGTGTGCTGTTGACCGTCACCAGCCAGGTCGATCCATCGCGTAGTGCCGACTTGGCCACGTAGGCCGAGCCCACATTGCCGCCCGCGCCCGCGCGGTTGTCCACCGCCACACTCGCGCCGCCGATGAACTGCGGCAGGCGCTGGGCCACCGCACGCGCCATCACGTCGTTGGAGCCACCGGCTGCGTTGGGCACGACAAAGGTGATGGCCTTGGGCAGCGTGGTCTGGGCCTGCGCGGACAGGGCGCCCAGCAGCGGCATCAGGCAAGTGGTTGCGGCGAGCTGGCGGCGGGTGATGCCGCGCTGCGGCGGGGTGTGTGATGGGTTCATGTCGGTGTCTCCTTCGGGGGTGTGGAACGGGTTGGGTCGACCAAATGCTGGTGTTCGCCCAAGCGAGGGGCCGTGCTGCGGATGCGCCCTGGTGTGCGCGACAGCCGCGGCACCACGTTGTGCATGGTCACGCTGCCAAGCTCGGGGTCGGGCACGTCCAGCAGCACCTGGCGTTCGCGCACATGGCGGTCCTGCATCAGCTGGTCCACATTGAGCACCGGCCCTACCGTCACCTCAAAGCGCGCAAAGTGCTCGAGGTTCTGCGCCAGCGTGCGCTGCGCAATAAAGCCACCGATATGCTCGTCCAGCGACTGCACGTTGGCCACGCGCGCCGCGTTGTCCAGGTAACGCGGGTCGCGGATGAGTTCGGGCCGGCCAATGGCTTCGAACACCCGCGCAGCCATGCGCTGGGTGGAGCCCGACATCACCATCCACTGGCCGTCGCTACACAGGTAGGCATTGCGCGGCGCAGCGTTCTCGGCGCGGTTGCCCAGGCGGCGCGGCAGTTTGCCGGTGTGCTGGTAGATGGCTGCATCGGGCCCCAGCACGCCGATGATCGGCTCGAGCAGCGACAGGTCCACCACCTGGCCTTCGCCGCCGTTCACCTCCACCTCGCGCACGGCCACAAGCGTGGCAAAGGCGCCGGTCAGCCCGGCGATCATGTCAGCCAGCCCCAGGTTGGGCAGTGCCGGCGGCGAATCCGGGAAACCATTGCGCTCGGCAAAGCCCGAGAAGGCCTCAAGCAGCGTGCCAAAGCCCGGTCGCTCGGCGTACGGCCCGGTCTGGCCCCAGCCTGAGATGCGCACCATCACCAGCCGCGGGTTGGCGCGGTGCAGGTCGTCTGGGCCCAGGCCCAAGGCCTCCATCGCGCCATGCCGAAAGCTCTCGACCAGCACATCGGCCTGCGGCACCAGCGCCATCAGCGCCTGCTTGTCCTGCGGGTCTTTCAGGTCGAGGCAGATGCTCTTTTTGTTGCGGCCATAGACCTTCCACCACAGCGGCTTGCCGTCGTTCTTCCAGTCGCGCAGGGTGTCGCCTTGCTCGCTCTCGACCTTGATGACCTCGGCACCAAAGTCCGCCAGCTGCATCGTGAGCATGTTGCCGGCCATCAGGCGCGACAGGTCGAGCACGCGGATGCCCTGCAGGGGCAGGCGCTTGCCGGTGTTGGCGCTGCCCTCGGGCGATCGTTTCATGGCTGCACCCCGCCGGCCGCAGCGCGTCGGGCCTTGAGCGCATCGTGCCGCGCCAAAAAGCGCCTTGCGCGGATGGCAATCGGCTCGTCCACCATACGGCCCTCAAACGCCACTGCGCCCTTGCCGGCGGCCACGCTGGCGTCAAACACCTGCAGCAGCTGGCGTGCGCGTTCGGCCTCGGCCTCGCCGCCGCCGAACACTTCGTTGAGCACCGGCACCTGCGCCGGGTGGATGCACACGCTGCCGCGCATGCCGATGCGCCGCGCGCGCTGCGCAAGTGCGCGGTAGGCATCCAGATCACTGAAGTCGGCCACGCTGCCGGGCAGGCCCATGGGCTGCAGGCCGGCGGCCGCCGCGGCAATGGCCATGGTTTGCGCCGGGCCGGTCATGCCCTCGGGGTGCGACTCCATCGACATCGCCGCGCCAAAGTCCTCCACACCGAACAGCAGCCCGCGCAGCCGCTTGGATGACCGCGCAATCGCCAGCGCATGGCACAAGCCCAGCGGAGATTCGATCAGCGCGATCACCGACAGCGCACCGCTGGCGCGGGCGTGGCGCGCCTCCAGGCGATGCAGCAGCAGGTCGAGCTCGACCATCTGCTCGGGCGTGTCCACCTTGGGCATCAGCAGACCGTCGGCGCCTGCCACCAGTGCCGCCTCGACATCGTCGGCCAGCCAATGCGGCTCGTTGTTCACGCGCACATGCAGCGGCACGCCGGCGGGTCGCAGCCGCGCGATGAACGGCGCGATGTTGGCGCGGGCCACAGCCTTGGCGGGGCGGGCCACAGCGTCTTCCAGGTCGAGGATCAGCGCATCGGCGCCGCGCTGCCCCGCCTTGGCCACAAAGCGGTCGGTGTCGGCGGGCACGAACAGCATCGAGCAGGGCTCGATCGAAGCAGGCTCAGTCATCCGGGGCATTCTGCGGCGCTGCGGGGGTGCGGCGTGTCACCTTGGCTGCAGTGGCCGTTGTTGTTGTCGGGATCGCCTAGCCGGGTTTCGGGTGAACCCTGATCACAGCACGATGGCAAGCTGGCAGGCTACAAGGTTGACGACAACGCCGACCCAAGGACACCCCATGAAAACCTATCAGCACTACATCGGCGGCCAATACGTCGACCCGATCGGCGGCCAGTGGTTCGACAGCATCGACCCCTACCGTGGCGAGGCCTGGGCGCGCATACCGCGCGGCTGCGCCAGGGACGTGGACCGTGCGGTGGCGGCCGCATCGCAAGCCATGCGCGAAGGCCCCTGGGCCACGATGACGGCCACCCAGCGCGGCAAGCTGATGCTGCGCCTGGCCGACCTGGTGACGCAGAACGCCGAGCGGCTGGCCGAACTCGAGGTGCGCGACAACGGCAAGCTGATGGCCGAGATGCGCGCACAGGTCAACTACCACCCCGAGTGGTGGCGCTACTACGGCGGCCTGTGCGACAAGATCGAGGGCCGGGTGATGCCCATCGACAAGCCCGACGTGTTTGCCTTCTCGCGGCAAGAGCCGGTGGGCGTGGTGGGCGCGCTCACCGCCTGGAACTCTCCGCTGCTGTTCATCGCCTGGAAGTGCGCACCAGCGCTGGCCGCAGGCTGCGCGGTGGTGGTCAAGCCCTCGGAGTTCACCTCGGCCTCCACCCTCGAATACGCGGCGCTCACCAAGGAGGCCGGCTTTCCCGATGGCGTGTTCAACGTGGTGGCCGGCTACGGCAACGAGGCGGGCTCGGCGCTGGTGGACCATCCCGATGTGGCCAAGATCACCTTCACCGGCTCGGACGTGACCGGCGCAAGGATCTACGCGCAGGCCGCGCGCACCATGAAGCGCGTGACGCTGGAGCTGGGCGGCAAGTCGCCCAACATCGTGTTTGACGATGCGGATCTGGATCAGGCGGCCGCCGGCGTGGTGTCGGGCATCTTTGCCGCCACCGGCCAGACCTGCATTGCCGGCTCGCGCCTGCTGGTGCAGAACTCGGTGCGCGAGCGCTTCGTGCAGCGCGTCACCGAAATCGGCGCCAGCGCCCGCAAGGGCGACCCGATGCAGCCCAGCACCAACATCGGCCCGGTGACGACGCCCGCGCAGTACCAGAAGATCCTCGACTACATGCGCATTGCCAAGGATGAGGGTGCGCGCTGCGTGCTGGGCGGCGGCCCTGCCACCGACAGCAGCCTGCCGGGCGGACAGTTTGTCGAGCCCACCATCTTTGTGGACGTGACGCCGCAGATGCGCATCGCGCGCGAAGAGGTGTTTGGCCCGGTGCTGTCGGTGATGTGCTTTGACGACGAGGCCGATGCGGTACGCATGGCCAACGACACCCTCTATGGCCTGGCCGCTGGCGTGTGGACCAGCGACATCGGCTGTGCGATGCGCATGTCCAAGGCCTTGAAGGCAGGCACGGTGTGGGTGAACACCTATCGCGCCGTCAGCTACATGATGCCGTTTGGTGGCATGAAGCACTCGGGCATCGGCCGCGAAAGCGGCATCGCCTCGATCGACGCCTACCTGGAGACCAAGAGCACCTGGATCTCGTACGCCAAGGGCGCGCCGACCAATCCGTTCATCATCCGTTGAGGCGCTGGGCATGGCCCTTCGGGTCGGGCCCGATGCCACGCCTGCGTCGCGCCCTCACAATGAAAACCCTGCTTACAACGAGGAGTCTCGTGATGTCGCGCCGTCGTCTTCTTGCCGTGTCTGCGTTTGCCCTCGCTGTTGCGGGTTGGGTTGGGCCTGCCCAGGCGCAGTCGGATTACCCCAACCGCCCGGTCAAGCTGGTGATTCCGTTTCCGGCCGGCGGCAGCTCTGACGGCATCGGTCGGCAGATCGCCGACAAGCTGTCGGGTGTGCTCAGGCAGTCGGTGGTGGTGGAGAACAAGGGCGGTGCCGGCGGGGTGATCGGCGCCGACGCGGTGGCCAAGTCGCCGGCCGATGGCTATACGCTGGTGCTGGTGGACGTGTTCCACACCAGCACGCCCGTCTACACCCGCAAGATGCCCTACGACGCGGTGAAGGATTTCACCCCGGTGTCGCTGATCGGCCGCTCGCCGGCCTTTCTGGTGGCCAGCCCCTCGTTCGAGCCCAAGACCGCGCGCGATGCGCTTGCGTTTGCGCGTAGCAACCCGGGCAAGATGACGATGGCGATTGCCGGCACCGGCAGCGTGGTGGTGGACCTGTTCAAGGCGCGCTCGGGACTGAACTTCGTCAGCGTGCCCTACCGCGGCTCGTCGCCGGCGATGGTCGACCTGATGAGCGGCCAGGTGCAGGTGATGATCACCACCATGGCCAGCGCCGGCACGCATGTGAAGGCCGGCAAGCTGCGAGCGCTGGCGGTCACCGGCAGCCGCCGCAATGCCGACTTCCCCGATGTGCCCACCTTCACCGAGCTCGGCATCACCGGCATGGACTACGAGCAGTGGTTCGGCATCATGGGCCCGGCCAACCTGCCCAAGCCGGTGGTGGACCGCCTGGCCGCGGCCATGGATCAGGTGCTGCGCATGCCCGACGTGCGCGAGCGCCTGGCTGGCATGGCGCTGGAGGTGGCGCAGCCTGGCCCTACCGAGATGCGCACCAAGGTCGAGGGCGATGCTGCGCGCTGGGTGAAGCTGGCGCAGGAACTCGACATCAAGCCGCTCGACTGACCGGCTGCGCTGCGCGGGCGTGCTTCACCGCATCGCCACGCGTATCACGACGGCGCCCCGGCTTTGTGCAGGCTGCGCTCGAATTCGCGGATCGGGCGCTGGCCCGGGGGCGCCACGCGCGCGCCGTGCCCGTCGGGCAGCGGCTCCACCCCCACCTCGGGCGTGTAGGGGCCACTCACGCCGATCACTGGTTCGCCATGCACCGTCACGCGGTTGTGCGTGCGCCGCTGCGGAAAGTAGTCGTGCGCCGCATAGTGCTGGGTGGAGCGGTTGTCCCACATCACGATGGTGTGCGGTTCCCACTTCACGCGCAGCTGGAACTCGGGGATCTGCGCGCGGCTGTACAGGTACTGCAGCAGCATCTGCCCCTCGTCGTCCTTCAGGCCCTTGATCTTCGTGACGAACTGCGCATTCACGTTGATCAGCCGCTTGCCGCTGACCGGATGCACCCGCACCACCGGATGCGACGGATTGGGGTGCTCGCGTTCCAGTTCGCGCAGCTTGGCCTGGTGCGCCTCGGAGCTGGTGAACAGGTGCCGCCAGGGCTTGAAGTCGTGGATGGCCTCGAGCCCGTGGATGTACTGCTTCATGCGCTCGGACAGGCCGGTGTAGGCCGCGGTCATGCTGGCAAACAGCGTATCGCCGCCGTACTGCGGCACCACCTTGGCCCGCAGGATGGTGGCCATGGGCGGCGCGGTGCGGAAGGTCTCGTCCGAATGCCACTGGTCGGTCAGCGCGGGTGGGTTGTCGGCCGAATAGTCGAGCACGATCACCTCGCGCTGGTCGTCCAGGTTCGGGCTGAAGGGATGGATGGACAGCTCGCCGAACAGGCGGCCAAACGCCATCTGCTGCTCCAGCGTGATGTCCTGGTTGCGGAACACCAGCACCTCGTAGCGCACGAAGGCGGCGTTGAGCGACGCGAACTGCTCGCGTGACAGGGGCCGCGACAGGTCCAGCCCGCGAATCTCGGCGCCGATGTTGCCGCCCAGGCGCAGCACCTCAAAGCCGGCGGGTTCGATCGGGGGGTAGTGGACGCTGGGGGCGCTCATGGGGGTGCTCCGTTGATGCGGGTGGGGTTGCAGTGCAGTGAGGCGTGACGCTCAGGGATTCATGCCCAGCATCTCG
This sequence comes from Burkholderiaceae bacterium, assembly GCA_046091865.1. GTDB lineage: Bacteria > Pseudomonadota > Gammaproteobacteria > Burkholderiales > Burkholderiaceae_C > JBDLRH01. Next base: position 9,953 of record JBJTCL010000019.1, read on the forward strand.
CGCGCGTCGGCGGGCGTGGCGATCTCGCGGCCCGCCTCACGCGCGATGCGGGCCACGCGCGCCACGATGTCCTCGTTGGGCGGGCTGCCCAGGTCCTGGTAGGGGTGGTCGCCAATGCCGGGCGCCACATGCCCGCCCAGGCGCGCGGCCAGGGCCGCCAGCTCGAGCAGGCTACCGCCCACCACGTTGGCCGACCACAGCACGCGACAGCCCTTGGGCATGAACTGCAGGTGCGCCATCAGGCCGTCGGGCGTACCGGGGTGGCCGGTGATGCAGTCGCCTTCGGTCATGTTCACCAGAAAGTACGCAGGCTCGTGCACCAGGCCCTGGTCCCTCAGCGCACAGGCGCGGCGTGTGAAGCCCACGCTCCAGGTCACCAGTTGCGGTTTGATGCCCGCCAGCAGGAACTCGCGCGCGTAGTGCTGCAGGGTGTCGGTGCGGTTCAGGTACACCCGGTCGGCGTGGCCAAAACTGCGGCTGCACGCATCCCAGCTCTCCAGATTGACCGAGCCGGTGTCGATGGGCGCGATGTCGGGCCGCGTGGCGGCGTCTTTGGCCAGCGTGGTCACGCAGGCGATGCGGCCGGCCGGGTCGTGTTCGTTGGCGAACCAGCCCAGCGTGGGGTGCACCAGCACGTCGCTCTTCTGGCGGATCTTGCGGATGGTGTCTGCATAGCGCTGCAGCGAATGGTCGGGCGCGCCGTCATCCTGGCGGGCATGAAAGTGCACGACGCTCGCCCCCGCCTCGCGGCAGCGTGCGGCCGTTTCGGCGATCTCGTCCGGCGTCCACGGCACATGCGGGTTGTTGTCGCGCATCGTGTACTCATTGATGCGCGCCTCGATGATCATGCGGCGGTCGGTCATGCGAACGGGATCTGCTGTTGTGATGAACCCGGGGAGCGTTCAGGGCAGCGCCGCATCGGCAACGCCGGTGAGCCTGCCGAGCTCGCGGTGGTAGTGCGCCAGCATCGGTTCGTTCTGGCCGAACACCACGCCCGGCAGGCGGCCGCTGGCCAGGTTGATGTGGATGTTTTGCTGCTGCGTGAAGTCTTCGCCCGAGATGACAGTGGTGGACACCGTCCAGCTCTTGTCCCAGCGCGCTGCATCTGCCTCGTCGCGGATCGCCTGCGGAATGTAGAAGCGCACCCGCGCCCGGGTGCGGCCCACGTCCAGCGGCTGAAAGTCCCACAGCTCCATGTGGCCGTCCATCGGGATGTTGAGCACCGCATTGGGCGACACCACGAACACGGTGGACGCATGCTTGAGCACCGACCATTCGGCCTCGGGGCGCGAGCGCTGGTCGGTGATGCTTTTGCGCGTGAGCGGAAACAGCGCATGGCGACCAAAGCATTCATAGATGACCGGATAGCAGCGGAACTTGGGCGCCAGCGTGTTGCGGTGCAGGGCCGCGATGTGATAACCCTCCATGAAGGTTTCGATCAGCAGCTTCCAGTTAGCGGCGAAGTCCCAGAACACCTCCTGGTAGAAGTGGAAGCGGTCAAAGCCGAACTCGGCCATGCGCGTGTGCATGCCGTGCATCTCGCGCTCCACGTCGATGGGTGCTTGGCCGTGCGGGCGCACCAACAGCATGCCGCCGGCTTCCATGCACGGCACCTCCAGCAGGTTGAACTGCCCGCACTCCATGCGTGACTGCAGTTGCACAAAGCCGCCCATGTCGTTGGCATGCCGCACCAGCTGGCCTGTGGTGTCGTAGGTCCACGCGTGGTACGGGCAGGTGAACAGCTGGTGCCCGCTGCCGCGGTGCTGCACAAAGCGGCCCTGTGCATCGAGCTCGTAGCCCACCAGCCGTGACCCGCGGTGCCTGCAGGCGTTGATGAAGGCCTTGGCCTGGCCATCGGCGGTGCGGGTGAGGAAGATCGGCGCACCCGGCATGTCGTAGGTGAACCAGGTGCCCGGCGCCGGCAGGTCGGGCGAGAAGCCCGCCAGCAGCGGCACCTGCCCGCCAAACAGGCGGTTCAGCTCAAGCTCGTAGTGCGCCGTGCTGGTGTAGCGCTCGGCGGGGTTCCAGTAGGGTGCGTCCCACAGGGGCGTGGTGTTCGCGTCGATGTGCTCAAACGCCTGCTTGAGCAATTCAACCTGCCGCTCGTGCTTCATGCCGTCTCCAGGGTGTGACCCCACCTTGCGGCAAGTGGCAGGGGGTGTCAGTCACATGGATGACGATACCCTGACGGTGTGGGGTGCGGCAGCGGCAGCACCAGCAGCACGCGGCCTCAGCCCAGCACCGCCCGCGCCACGAAGGTGTAGGTCGGGATGCCCAGCACGATGTTCATCGGGAAGGTGATGCCCAGACTCAAGCCAAAGTAGATGGCCGGGTTGGCCTCGGGGATGGCGTAGCGCAGCACCGCCGGCACCACGATGTACGACGCACTGGCCGACAGCACCATCAGCAGCGCGGCATCGGCCACCGGCAGCGACAGCGCCCACGCCAGCCCCAGCGCGATGCCGGCGTGCACCAGCGGCCCCAGCACCGCATAGCCGATGAGCACCGGCGACGCCTTGCGCGCATCCTGGAAGTTGCGCGCCACCATCAGTCCCATGTCAAGCAGGAAGAAGGCCAGCATGCCCTTGAACAGGTCGCTCGAGAACGGCTGCATCGTGCTCTTGCCGGCGTCGCCGCTGAAGTAACCCACTGCCATCGAGCCCAGCAGCAGCAACTGCGCGCCGTTGGTGAAGGACTCGTGCAGCACCTTGCGCATCGACAGGCCCCCCGCGCCGTGCCCCGCGCTGTGACCTGCCATCGCCAGCGACGGTGCCCCCTTGGACTGCCGCAGCGCATTGGCCAGCAGCATCGCCACAATGATGGCGGGCGACTCCATCAGCACCATCGCCACCGCCATGTGGCCACCAAAGTTCAGGCCCGCCGTCTCGAGAAACTGCATCGCGGTGACGAAGGTGACCGCGCTCACCGAGCCGTACGAGGCGGCCACCGCCGCAGCGTCGTAGCGCGAGACGCGGTTGCGCAGGAAGGCGTAGCCCAGCAGCGGCACGATGAAGGCCATGGCCACCGCCGCCGCCAGGCTCACGGCCACCGCTGTTGTCAGGCCCGACTGCGCGAGCGCGAAGCCACCCTTCAGCCCCAGCGCCATCAGCAGGTACAGCGACAGGAACTTGGCGATCGCCGGCGGAATCTCCAGGTCAGATCGCACGGCGCCGGCAAACACGCCCAGCGCGAAGAACAGCACGGCAGGATCAAGCAGGTTTTGCATTTTGGTTTTCGTAGATGGCCGATGCTAGAACTTTGCTGCGCCGCAGTAAAATCGATTTTGTAATACTTATGTATAGATAAATATCGATGAATTCCACCTTTCGCCAGCTGCGGCTGTTTCTGGCGCTGGCCGACACCGGCAGCGTAAGCGCCGCCGCCAAGGCGATGCATGTGACGCAGCCCACCGCGTCGATGCAGCTCAAGGAGCTCAGCCAGTCGGTGGGCCTGCCGCTGTATGAGGTGGTCGGCCGCAAGGTCTACCTCACGCAGGTGGGCGAGCAGCTGGCGGGCACGGCGCGCGCCATGTCGCAGGCCTGGGAGGCCTTCGAGCAGGAGGTCGATGGCCTCAAGGGCCTGTCGCGGGGCAAGCTGCGCATCGCGGTGGTGAGCACCGCCAAGTACTTCATGCCGCGGCTGGTCGGGTCGTTTTGCCGCAAGCATCCGCACATCGACGTGGCGCTGGAGATCCTGAACCGCGACGGCGTGGTGCAGCGACTGCGCGACAACCGCGACGACCTCTACATCATGTCGATGCCGCCGGCCGACATCGACCTGAGCGACGAGGTCTTCATGCCCAACCCGATCGTGGTGATTGCGCCCAGTGCGCATCCGCTGGCCAAGGCCGCGCGGGTGGCGTTGGCCGACCTGGCGGGCCACCGGTTCATCCTGCGCGAAAAAGGCTCGGGCACCCGCATGGCCGGCGACCAGCATTTCCGCAAGGTGCGGTTTCGGCCCGATGTGCGGCTGGAACTGGGCAGTAACGAGGCAGTGAAGGAATCCGTGGCGGGCGGCCTGGGCGTGGGCGTGATCTCGCGGCATGCGCTGCACGGCCACCAAAAGGAGCACGGCGTGAGCGTGGTCAATGTGCAGGGCTTTCCGCTGCCCTCGGCCTGGCATGTGGTGCACCCGTCGGCGCGCAAGCTGTCGCCGCTGGCTGTGGCCTTCAAGCAGCATGTGCTTAAGGAGGTGGCGCGGCGCCGGCAGGGCTGATCGCCGCGGGGCGTTGCGGTGCGATGTGCGGCGCTTTGTTGTGCGTGGCGCGTTGTGCGATCGCGGCCGGCACGGGCATGATCGAGGCAGATGCAGTCCACCGATTCACCCGCCGCTGGCCCGCGCACCGCGCCGCCCCAAGCACCGGGCTTGCCGCTTGGCCTGAGCGCTGACGAAGCGCTCAGGCGCCTGATGCGCGACGGGCCCAACGCGCTGGCGGTGCACCGCGCGCACCCGCTGCGCGAAACCCTGGTCGAGGTGGTCACCGAGCCGATGTTCCTGATGCTGCTGGCCGCCGGCGGCCTGTACCTGCTGCTGGGCGAGCGCACCGACGCCTTGATGCTGCTGGGCGTGGTGTTCCTGATCATCGGCATCACGGTGGTGCAGGAGCGGCGCACCGAACACGCGCTGCAGGCCTTGCGCGAACTGTCGAGCCCGCGCGCCCAGGTGCTGCGCGACGGCGTGGTGCAGCGCATCGCCGCCCACGAACTGGTCGAGGGCGATGTGATCCTGGTGGGCGAGGGCGACCGCATCCCGGCTGACGCGCTGCTGCGCCAAGCCACGCACCTGCGTGTGGACGAGTCGTTGCTGACGGGTGAATCGGTACCGGTGGACAAGCGCCCCGACGCCGATGCCACGGCGCTGCAGCCGCCGTCGGCGCAGGACAGTGCCTCGCTGTTTGCCGGCACGCTGGTGGTGGCCGGACAGGGCGTGTGCGAGGTGATGCGCACCGGCATGCGCACCGAGTTCGGCCGCATCGGCAGCACGCTGGCATCGATCACGCCCGAGCCCACGCCGCTGATGCGCCAGACGCGCCGCATGGTGCGCTGGATGGCGGGGCTGGGTCTGCTGGCCTGCGCCTTTGTCGTGGTGGCCTACGCGCTCACCCGCGGCGCCGATCTGCGCGCCTGGCGCGACGGCGGCCTGGCGGGCATTGCGATGGCCATGGCCATGCTGCCGGAGGAGTTTCCGGTGGTGCTGACGGTGTTCCTTGCACTGGGCGCGTGGCGCCTGTCGCGCCAGCAGGTGCTCACGCGCCGCCTGCCGGCCATCGAGACCCTGGGGGCTGCCACCGTGCTGTGCGTGGACAAGACCGGCACCCTCACCCACAACCGCATGCGCGTGGCCGCGGTGCTGCCCTTGTCGCCGCACGCCGTGGCACAGCCCGAGCCTGCGCCTGCGCTTGGGCGCGAAGGCGTGGTGCTGCAGGCGGCCTGTCTGGCCAGCCAGCCCCAGCCCACCGACCCGATGGACCGCGCGCTGCACGCCGCCTGGCAGGCGCAGCAGGCGACGATCGCTGAACCCGTGACGCAAGTGACACCAGCAGCGCCACGCGAACTGCTGCACGAACACCCCTTGAGCGCGCAGAGCATGGCGGTGGTGCACCTGTGGCGCGACGCACCGGCCCACCCGGGCGCTGCGCTGCAGTGGCTGGCGGCCGCCAAGGGCGCGCCCGAGGCGGTGGCCGCGCTGTGTTCGCTGGACGAGGCCGCCCATGCGCACTTGCAGCAGCAGGTGCAGGCACTGGCCCGCCAGGGCCTGCGGGTGCTGGCCGTGGCCCAGCAGCGGGGCGATCTGGTGCACGCCGCCGATGCCGCCGCGCTGGCCCGGGCCGAGCCGCAGCAGCTGGGGTTGCAGCTCATCGGCCTGGTGGCGTTTGAGGATCCGCTGCGAGAGGACGTGCCGGCCGCGGTGCAGCAGTGCCGCGAGGCTGGCATCCGCGTGGTGATGATCACCGGCGACTATCCGCAGACCGCGCAGGCCATCGCCCATGCCGCCGGGCTGGACGACCATGGCAGCCTGATGACCGGGCGCGAACTGGATGCGCTGAGCGATGCCGAGCTGGCCGCGCGCATCGCCCGCATCCATGTCTTTGCGCGGGTGGCACCGCAGCAGAAGCTGCGCATCGTGCAGGCGCTCAAGGCCTGCGGCGAGGTGGTGGCCATGACCGGCGACGGCGTCAACGATGCGCCCGCGCTCAAGGCCGCGCACATTGGCATTGCCATGGGTGCGCGCGGCAGCGATGTGGCGCGCGAGGCGGCCTCGCTGGTACTGCTGGACGATGCGTTCACCTCCATCGTCGAGGCGGTGCGCCAGGGTCGGCGCATCTACGCCAACATCCGCAAGGCCTTCGTGTTCATCCTGGCGGTGCATGTGCCAGTGGCTGGCCTGTCGATGCTGCCGGTGTTCGATGCCGCGTGGCCCTTGCTGCTGCTGCCGGTGCATATTGCGGTGCTCGAGCTGATCATCGATCCGTCGTGTTCTCTGGTGTTCGAGGCCGAGCCGGCCGAGGCCGATGCGATGCGCAACCCGCCGCGCCGCGCCGATGCATCGCTGTTCTCGGCAGGCACTGTCACCGGTGCCCTGCTGCAAGGCCTGAGCGTGCTGGTGGCCTGCGTGGCGGTGTACCTGCTGGCCCAGCAGCAACACAGCGCCGACGCCGCACGGGGCCTGACCTTTGCCACGCTGGTGGTGGGTGTGCTGATGCTGATCGTCGTCAATCGTGCGTCGCAGGGCGCGGTGGATGCGCTGCGCCGTCGGCGCAATCCGGCCCTGTGGCTGGTGATCGCCGGCACGCTGGGTTTTCTGGCGCTGGTGCTGACGCTGCCGTCGGTGAGCGCGCTGCTGCGCTTTGCGCCCCTGCACCCGGCCGATCTGGGCCTGAGCCTGCTGGCCGGCGTGCTGTGCCTGCTGTGGGTGGAGTGGCTCAAGCGCCTGCCCTGGGGTCGGCGCTGGATGCGCGGTTGACGGCGGTGGTGTGCTCCGTCGGCGTGCTCAGTGGCCGAACTCAGTTGCTGCAGTCAGTCGCGGGTGACGCGCAGCACTTCCTCGCGCGAGGTGATGCCGTCGGCCACCAGCCGCTCGCCGTCGTCGCGCATCAGCGTCATGCCGCCCGCCATGGCCGCTTCGCGGATCTGCGCCTCGGCCGCGCGCTCGTGCACCAGCGCACGGATCGCATCGTCGGCCACCAGCAGTTCAAACACGCCGGTGCGCCCCTGGTAGCCGGTGTGGCCGCAGGCCTCGCAGCCTGCGCCGTGACACGCCACACATGTTTTTCGCACGAGGCGCTGTGCCAGCACGCCCAGCAGCGAGCTTGAAAGCAGAAACGGCTCCACGCCCATGTCGGTCAGCCGCGTCACGGCGCTGGCAGCGTCGTTGGTGTGCAGCGTGGCCAGCACCAGATGGCCTGTCAGCGAGGCCTGAATGGCGATCTGCGCGGTCTCGAAGTCGCGGATCTCGCCGATCATGATCACGTCGGGGTCTTGCCGCAGGATGGCGCGCAGCGCCTTGGCAAACGTCAGGTCGATCCTAGCGTTCACCTGCGTCTGGCCAATGCCCGGCAGCTCGTACTCGATCGGGTCTTCCACCGTCATGATGTTGCTGCGCGCGCTGTCCAGCCGCTGCAGCGCCGCATACAGCGTGGTGGTCTTGCCGCTGCCTGTGGGGCCGGTGACCAGAATGATGCCGTGCGGCTGCGCGATCAGGGCCTCAAAGCGGCGCAGCACATCGCCGCGCATGCCCACCGATTTGAGGCTGAGCTTGCTTTCGCTCTTGTCCAGCAGGCGCAGCACCGCGCGCTCGCCATGCGCACTTGGCAACGTGCTCACGCGTACGTCGATGGCGCGGGTGCCCAGGCGCAGCGAGATGCGGCCGTCTTGCGGCAGGCGTTTTTCGGCGATGTCGAGCTCGGCCATGATCTTCAGCCGGCTGATCAGTGCGGCATGCAGCGCGCGGTTGGGCTGCACCACCTCGCGCAGCGTGCCGTCGATGCGAAAGCGCACGCTCGAGGTGCGCTCGTAAGGCTCGATGTGGATGTCGCTGGCGCCGTCGCGCGCGGCCTGCGTCAGCAGCGCGTTGAGCATGCGGATGATAGGCGCATCGTCAGCGTTCTCCAGCAGGTCTTCCACCGCGGGCAGCTCCTGCATCATGCGCGACAGGTCGGCCTCGCCTTCCACTTCGCTCACCACCGCGGCGGCGCTCGACTCGCCCTGCGCATAGGCCGCGCTGATGCGTTGTGCCAGCGTGCCGGCGTCCAGCGCCTGCAGATGGCGCGGCGCATGCTTGCGCATAACCTCGCCCAGGCCGCCGCGCGCACTCGACGGCGCATGCCACAGCGTGAGCATCTCGCCGTCGTCTTCCAGCAGCAGTTGCTGGCTGCGGGCAAAGGCGTAGGGCAGGGGATAGCGTATGGCGGGCATCGGGCGGAGCGTCAGCGCGCGGG
>JBJTCL010000020.1:0-10125 GCA_046091865.1 Burkholderiaceae bacterium
ATGCACAGCAGGTGGTCGCCCGGGCGTGCCTGCGCCAGCACCTGCGCGATGACGCCGTCGATCGTGTCGGCCACCTGCGCCCGTGCGCCCATGGGGGCCAGCGCCGAGACGGCGTCCCAGCCCAGCCCGCCTGAGTGGCAGAACGCGAGGTCCGCTTCTTCCAGGCTCCAGGGCAACTGGGCCTTCCTGGTGCCGAGCTTCATGGTGTTGCTGCGCGGCTCGAATACCGCCAGGATGCGCGCTGCGCCCACCTGCCGGCGCAGGCCGTCCACCGTGGTGCGGATGGCGGTGGGGTGGTGCGCAAAGTCGTCGTACACCGTGATGCCGTTCACGCTGCCGCGCACTTCCATGCGGCGCTTGACGCTCTGAAAACTGCCCAGCGCCTGCGCTGCCACCGCGGGTGCCACACCCACATGCTCGGCCGCGGCGATGGCCGCCAGCGCATTGAGCTGGTTGTGCACACCGCCCAGCGCCCACTGCACGCGGCCCACCGGCTGGCCCTGACGCAGCACCGCAAAGTCATGCGGCTCGCCATCGGCGCAGAAGTCGCTGGCCGCGCTGCCAAAGCTGCGCTGCTCGCTCCAGCAGCCCATGTGCAGCACACGCGCCAGGCTTTCCTCCAGCCCGTTGAACACCACGCGCCCTGACGCTGGCACGGTACGTACCAGGTGATGGAACTGCCGCTCGATGGCCGCCAGGTCATCAAAGATGTCGGCGTGGTCGAACTCGAGGTTGTTCAGGATGGCGGTGCGCGGCCGGTAGTGCACGAACTTGCTGCGCTTGTCGAAGAAGGCCGTGTCGTATTCATCCGCCTCGATGACAAAGGCGGAGGCACCCAACCGCGCCGACACGCCAAAATTCATCGGCACCCCACCCACCAGAAACCCCGGCTGCAAGCCAGCGCATTCCAGAATCCACGCCAGCATCGACGTGGTGGTGGTTTTGCCATGCGTGCCCGCCACCGCCAGCACATGACGGCCGTGCAGCACGTTCTCGGCCAGCCACTGCGGCCCGCTGGTGTACCGCTGGCTGGATTCGAGGATGGCCTCCATCAGCGGGAACTTCGGGCTGCCGTCAGCGGCGCGCGCGCGCGACACCACATTGCCCACCACCCACACATCGGGCTGGAGCGCCATCTGCTCGGCGCCAAAGCCTTCGATCAGATCGATGCCGAGGGCGCGCAGCTGGTCGCTCATGGGCGGATAGACGCCCGCGTCGCAGCCGGTGACGGTGTGGCCGGCCTCGCGCGCCAGCGCTGCGACACCGCCCATGAAGGTGCCGCAGATGCCCAGGATGTGAATGTGCATGGGCCGCAATTATCGATGTGCTCTCGTGGGCGGCCGCCTCACTTTGGAAACCGCTCGCGCAGCTTCATCTTCCAGAACTTGCCGGTGGAGGTGCGCGGGATCGCGTCGATGAACTCGTAGCGCTCGGGCAGCTGCCACTTGGCAAAGCTGCGCGAGCTCAGCAGCACGTTCAGGTCAGCGGCGGTGGCGCTTTGCCCGGGCTTGAACACCACGCAGGCCAGCGGCCGCTCGCTCCATTTCTCGTCGGGGATGGCGATCACCGCGGCCTCGGCCACCACGGGGTGGGCCATCAGCGCGTTTTCCATGTCCACCGAGCTGATCCATTCGCCGCCCGACTTGATCAGGTCCTTGGTGCGGTCGCTGATCTTCACGAAGCCAAGCGCATCGACGCTGGCCACGTCGCCGGTGCGCAGCCAGCCGTCGGCGGTGAACTTTTCGGCCTCGACGGGTACCTCGTGATAACTGCCGGTGATGAAGGGCCCGCGCACCTGGATCTCGCCCACCGCCTTGCCGTCCCAGGGCTGATCGGCGCCGTCGTCGCCGCGCACGCGCAAATCCACCAGCGGCACCGGCACGCCCGCCATGGCGGCGCGTCGGTAGCGCTCGTCCATGTTGGCGTCGCGCAGTTCGGCGCGCGGGTACGAGATGGTGCACACCGGCGATGTTTCGGTCATGCCCCAGCCTTGCAGGATCCAGATGCCGTGCTTGTCGAAGGCGCGGATCAGCGCCTCGGGCACCGCCGCGCCGCCCACCAGTGACTTCATGCCTTTGGGCAGCTTCCAGCGGCCCTTGTTGGGCGAGCCCTCGGCCAGCGAGGCGTCGTAGGTCTGGATCAGGCTCATCCAGATGGTGGGCACGCCCAGCGACAGCGTGGGCGGCTCGATCTGCATCAGGTCCAGCAGGTCGTCGGGGTGCAGGTGCGGGCCTGGAAAGACCATCTTCACGCCCATCATCACCGCGCCGTAGGGCATACCCCAGCTGTTGGCGTGGAACATGGGCGTGACCGGCATCACCACATCGTTGCCGCGCAGCCCCCAGAAGTCGCCCAGGCTGGCCACCAGCGTGTGCAGGATGGTGGAGCGATGCGAGTACGCCACGCCCTTGGGCCGGCCGGTGGTGCCCGAGGTGTAGCACATGGCCACCGGGTCGTTCTCGTCGTGCGGCGCGTACTCAAACGCATCCGCGTCGCCGCTGGCCAGCAGCGCGTCGTAGTCGCTGCACTCGGGCGGCAGGTCGGCCGGCAGGGGTGCGCCCGAGAAGCGGAACACAAAGACCCGCTCGAACTTGTGCAGGTGGGCGAACTGCCGGTACAGCGGCAGCAGCACGTCGTCGATGATCAGAAAGCGGTCGTCGGCGTCGCCTGCGATCCAGCCGATCTCATCCGGCGACAGCCGCAGGTTCAGCGTGTGCATCACCCCGCCGGCGGCCGGAATGCCGAAATACGCCTCCAGATGCACATGGTGGTTCCAGCACAGCGTGGCCACGCGCTCGCCCTTTTTCAGCCCCGCCTTCTGCAGCGCCGAGGCCAGCGCGCGCGTGCGGCGGTAGTACTGGGCGTAGCTGTGGCGAACAAGGGACTTGTCGGGCAGGCGCGAGACGAGCTCGTTGCCGCCGAACAGGGTGCCCACGCGGTCGAGCAGGTGGTTGAGCGACAGCCCGACCTGCATCATGGTGCTTTTCAAACCGGTCTCCTGAGTGTGGTGAGGCGTGTGGTGCTGGGGCGGCCGGCCGGTCAAAGCCCGCCGCGCCATGCAGGGTCTCAGGCACTGTAAGCGCGCCCGCGGCGCGTCGGCAATGCAGAATCACCCGCATGGACAAGTTCTGGGACGGCGGGCGGAACATCACGGGGGACAGCGCAGGCGACGAGATCGCCGCCGCGGCGGCCCGTCTGGTGGTGGAGGAGGGGCTGGAATACGGCCCGGCCAAGCGTCGCGCCGTTCGCGACCTGGGGCTGCCCGCACGCACCCCGCTGCCCGACAACGATGCGCTGGAGGACGCGGTGCGCGAGTACATCGCGGTGTTCTGCGGCGACACCCAGCGCGCCGAACTGCAGGCGCTGCGCGGCCTGGCGCTGCAGTGGATGCAGCGTCTGCACGAGTTTCGCCCGCATCTGGCCGGCGCCGTCTGGCGCGGTACCGCCACCCGGCTGTCCGACATCCACCTGCAACTGTTTTGCGACGACCCCCAGTCGGCCGAGATCGCGCTGATCGATCAGGGCGTTCGCTACGAGGTGGGGGCGGTGGCGGGGCTGCATGGCGAGACGGTGGATGCGCTCAGCATCCACAGCGCATGCCAGGAACTGAGCGAAACCATCGTGGATCACCTGACGATTTACGATCACGACGACCTGCGCGGCGCCCTGCGGCCGGATGCGCAAGGGCGTTCGCCGCGCGGTGACATCGCAGCGCTCAAGCGGCTGATCGAAGCAGAAAGCAAAAATTGAAGGCTGATAACAGAAAGATGGAAGGTATTTCGCGGCGTGCCACGCTCTGGGGCGCCGCAGGCGTGGCGCTGGCCGCCGGTGCGGGGGTGTCCTGGTGGCGCCTGCGGCCGGGTGAGGTGGTCGACGACGCGGTGCAGGCCCTGTGGGGTATGCGTTTCGATCAGCCCCAGGGTGGCCAGTTGGCCATGGCGTCGCTGCGTGGTAGGCCGCTGCTGGTGAACTTCTGGGCCACCTGGTGCCCGCCCTGCGTGGAAGAAATGCCTTTATTGGACCTCTTCTACACCGAAAACAAGTCCAACGGTTGGCAAGTGTTGGGTTTGGCGGTGGATCAGCTGGCGGCGGTGAATGGCTTTCTGGCGCGGCTGCCGGTGCAGTTTCCGATCGGCATGGCGGGCGCCGGTGGCACCCAGATCGGCCGCTCGCTGGGCAATCTGGCGGGTGGGTTGCCCTTTACCGTGGTGTTCGGTTCCGACGGACAGGTGGCGCAGCGTAAAATGGGGAAAGTGGTCGACGCCGACCTGGCGACCTGGCGGCACATTCGCTGAGCTGGACGTACTTATTCGCGCGCCGGTTGGCGTGCAAGGCGCCGCCGAGGCGCCGCAAATGTAAGTCGGTGCAATTTTCAGGCAATTGCGATCTTTTGACCGATTTTCCGGCTACATTGCGCGCTCTTTTCGAAGTTTGAAGTAGGAGTTGCCATGGATCTGCGCAAGCTCAAGACGCTGATCGACCTCGTGTCCGAATCGAACGTATCCGAGCTCGAAATCACCGAAGCCGAAGGCAAGGTCCGCATCGTCAAGGGCGGCGGCGTGATGGTGCAGCAACCGATGGTGATGCCCGCTGCCATGGCGGCACCGGTGGCCGCCGCGGTGGCTGCAGCACCGGCCGCGGCAGCCGCTGGTGCTGCAGCACCTGCGGCCGCACCCGCCAGCCCCGAAGAACCCGCCGGACATCAGGTCAAGTCGCCGATGGTGGGCACCTTCTACCGCTCGTCCAGCCCCGGGGCCAAGGCCTTTGTGGAGGTGGGTAGCCAGGTCAAGCAGGGCGAGACCCTGTGCATCATCGAGGCGATGAAGATCCTCAACGAGATCGAGACCGACCAGTCGGGCACGGTGCTGCAGATCCTGTGCGAGAACGGGCAGGCGGTCGAATACGGCCAGCCGCTGTTCGTGATCGGCTGAGCGGCGCGGCGCATGTTTAAGAAGATCCTCGTTGCCAACCGCGGCGGTCATGCCGCAGGCATGGCGAAGCAAATGGCGCTGGCACGCGCAGCGTGCGGGGCGATGAGCCGCGGGAACCGTCATGTTTAAGAAGATCCTCGTTGCCAACCGCGGCGAAATCGCCCTTCGGGTTCAGCGCGCCTGCCGCGAGCTCGGCATCCGCGCGGTGATGGTGTATTCCGAAGCCGATCGCGAGGCGAAGTACGTCAAGCTCGCCGAAGAGGCGGTGTGCATCGGCCCGGCGCCCTCGGCGCAGAGCTCCCTCAACATGCCGGCCATCATTGCCGCGGCCGAGGTGACCGACGCCGAGGCCATCCACCCCGGCTACGGCTTCCTGTCCGAAAACGCCGACTTTGCCGAGCGGGTGGAGAAAAGCGGCTTTGCCTTCATCGGCCCCACGCCCGAATCGATCCGCATCATGGGCGACAAGGTGTCGGCCAAGCAGGCCATGATCCGCGCCGGCGTGCCCTGTGTGCCCGGCTCGGACGGCGAACTGCCCGACGATCCGGCCGCCATCCGGCGCATCGCCAAGACGGTCGGCTATCCGGTGATCATCAAGGCCGCCGGCGGCGGCGGCGGGCGCGGCATGCGGGTGGTGCATACCGAGGCGGCGCTGGTCAATGCGGTGCAGATGACCAAGGCCGAGGCCGGTGCGGCCTTCGGCAATCCGGCGGTCTACATGGAGAAGTTCCTGCAGAACCCGCGCCATGTGGAGATCCAGGTGATTGCCGACAAGCACCGCAACGCGGTGTACCTGGGCGAGCGCGATTGCTCGATGCAGCGGCGTCACCAGAAGGTGATGGAAGAGGGCCCGGCGCCCGGCATTCCGCGCAAGCTGATCGACAAGATCGGCGCGCGCTGTGCAGACGCCTGCAAGAAGATCGGTTATCGCGGCGCGGGCACCTTCGAGTTCCTGTACGAGAACGGCGAGTTTTATTTCATCGAGATGAACACCCGCGTGCAGGTGGAGCATCCGGTGACCGAACTCATCACCGGCATCGACATCGTGAAGACGCAGATCATGGTGGCCGCCGGCGAAAAGCTGCCCTTTGCGCAGCGCGACATCGAGATCCGCGGCCACGCGATCGAGTGCCGCATCAATGCCGAGGACCCGTACAAGTTCACGCCCTCGCCGGGTCGCATCACCATGTGGCACGCGCCCGGTGGCCCGGGCGTGCGGGTGGATTCGCACGTCTACACCAACTACTTCGTGCCGCCCAACTACGACTCGATGGTGGGCAAGATCATCGTGCACGGCGACACCCGCGAACAGGCGCTGGCGCGCATGCGCACCGCGCTGGCCGAGACGGTGGTCGAGGGCATTCTGACTAACATTCCGCTGCACCGCGAGCTGGTGGTGGACTCCAAATTCATGGCCGGCGGCACCAACATCCACTACCTCGAGGAGTGGATGGCGCAGCACAAGCGCTGAGCCGCGCCGCACCCACCGCAGGCGCCTTGCCGCATGTTTGAGCTTCGCCTGCTGGTGCCGGAGGACCGCGTCGAGCCCGTGTGCGACGCCCTCGATGCACTCGACGCGCTGAGCGTGTCGGTGGAAGACGCCGACGCCCAGACCGACGCCGAGCAGGCGCTGTTTGGCGAGCCCGGCATGCCGCCCCCGCGCGAAGGCTGGCAGCGCTCGCTGGTGCGCGCGCTGTTTGCCGACGAGGCCGCGGCGCGCGACGCTGCGCAGCTGCTGGGCCCGCAAGACTTCTTTGCCGGCTGCAGTGTGCAGGGCGTGCAGGCCGTGCCCGACGAAGACTGGGTGCGCCTGACGCAGTCGCAGTTTGCGCCGGTGGAGATCACGCCCAGCTTCTGGATCGTGCCCACCTGGCACGAGCCGCCCGCGCAGGCGCGGCAGATCATCCGGCTCGACCCGGGGCTGGCGTTCGGCACCGGCACCCATCCCACAACCCGCATGTGCCTGCGCTGGATCGCGCAGCGCAGCCTGGCCGGCCAGTGCGTCCTGGACTACGGGTGCGGCTCGGGCATCCTGGCCATCGGTGCTGCGCTGATGGGCGCGCGCGATGTGGACGCGGTGGACATCGATGACGCCGCCGTCACATCCACCCAGGCCAATGCCCTGGCCAACCGCGTGACGCTGCGTG
Organism: Burkholderiaceae bacterium; assembly: GCA_046091865.1. Classification (GTDB taxonomy): domain Bacteria; phylum Pseudomonadota; class Gammaproteobacteria; order Burkholderiales; family Burkholderiaceae_C; genus JBDLRH01. The sequence goes on from JBJTCL010000020.1 coordinate 7,079, forward strand.
CCGGCCTGCCCGATGCGGCAACAGGCGTGTACGACACGGTGCTGGCCAACATCCTTGCCACGCCGCTCAAGGTGCTGGCGCCGCTGCTGTGTGCCCATATGGCGCCGGGCGGGTCGCTGGTGCTGGCCGGCATCCTCGAGCGGCAGGCTGCCGAGTTGCAGGACGCCTACGCCCCATGGCTCAAGCTGTCGGTGGCCGACAGCGAGGATGGCTGGATCCTGATGACCGCGGCGCGCTAGGCGCTAAGCTGCGCGCATGTCTCTCACCACGCGCTGCCCCGCCTGCGACACCACCTTTCGCGTGGTGCGCGACCAGCTCAAGCTGGCCGATGGCTGGGTGCGCTGCGGCCGTTGCGGCGAACTGTTCGAGGCGGCCCCCACGCTGAGCGACGAGGTGGCTGCGTCCGCTGGGTCCGCTGGATCCGATGCAGCGGATGCACCGGCCGATGCCCCCTGGGTGGCCGAAACCTCACAGCGCGACCCGCCGTACAGCCCTGCCTCGTTTCCGCCTGGTTTCATCCGCGAGGCGCAAAGCGACGCGCGCTGGTCGCGTCCGCGCGTGCGCATCGCGCTGGCCGTGGCCAGCGTGCTGGCGGCGCTGCTGCTGGCCTTGCAGGTGCTGGTGCACGAGCGCGACCGCATCGCCGCCGCCGAGCCAGGTCTGGTGCCGCTGCTGGCTGCCGTATGCCAGCCGCTGGGCTGCGTGATATCGCCGCAACGCCGCCGTATCGATGCCATCGTCATCGACGCCTCCAACCTGGTGCGCCTGGGCGAGGCCGCTTATCGGCTGCAACTGGCCCTGCGCAATACCGCCACGATGGAGGTGGCGGTGCCCGCGATTGAGCTCACGCTCACCGACGCCGCCGACCAGCCGGTGCTGCGGCGCGTGATCACGCCCGCCGAATTGCGCGCAGCGCCCGCTCTTGCAGCGCGCAGCCAATGGACCACGCAGGTGGTGCTGGCGCTGGCGGGCGATGCGCAGCGCGTGGCGGGTTACCGCGTGCTGGCCTTTCACCCCTGACCGTTTTCACTTCAACGCACACTGCAATCACCACATGGCTTCCATCATCTGCGGCTCGCTGGCCTTCGATACCATCATGAGCTTTGAGGGGCGTTTTCAGGAGCAGATCCTGCCGGACCAACTGCACATCCTGAATGTGTCCTTTTTGGTACCCGGGCTACGGCGCGACTTTGGCGGTTGCGCAGGCAATATCGCCTACAGCCTGCGCGCGCTGGGCGGCACGCCGCTGCCCATGGCCACCGTGGGGGCTGACGGCGCCGAGTACGTGCAGCGCCTGCAGCGCCTGGGCATCCGCACCGACTTCGTTCGCACGGTCGAGGACAGCTACACCGCGCAGGCGATGATCATGACCGACCGCGACAACAACCAGATCACCGCCTTCCACCCCGGCGCGATGATGCAGGCGTACACCACGCGCATCGAGCGGCATGGCGATGTGCGACTGGGCATCATCTCGCCCGACGGACGCGATGCGATGCTGCAGCACGCCGAGCAGTTTGCGCACGAGGGCATCCCCTTCGTGTTCGATCCGGGGCAGGGTCTGCCGATGTTCGACGGCCGCGAACTGGCGCGCTTCATCGAACTGGCCGACTGGGTGACGGTGAACGACTACGAAGGCAAGATGCTGTCCGAGCGCACTGGCTGGAGCAGCGCCGAGATTTCGCGCCGCTGCCGCGGGCTGGTGGTCACGCTGGGCGGCGAGGGCTGCGAGGTGTGGACCGAAAGAGCACGCCACCATGTGCCGCCGGTGAAAGCAACGCAGGTGGTGGACCCGACCGGTTGCGGCGACGCCTGGCGCGGCGCGCTGCTGTTCGGGTTGGAGCAGGGCTGGGACCTGGCGCGCTGCGCCGCACTCGGCAACCGAGTGGGCGCGATCAAGATCGCCAGCCGCGGGCCGCAGAACTACCAGCTCGACGGCCTCGCGCACTGACCCAGGTCACATGTTGCGGCGGTACTGCCCGCCCACCTCGAACAGCGCGTTGGTGATCTGGCCCAGCGAGCACACGCGCACCGCGTCCATCAGCACCTCGAACACGTTGGCGTTGTCGATGACGGCCTGCTGAAGCCGCTTGAGCATCGCAGGCGCCTTGTCGGCGTTGCGGGCGTGGAAGTCCTGCAGGCGCTTGAGCTGGCTTTGCTTTTCTTCCTCGGTGCTGCGCGCAAGTTCCAGCTTTTCGGGGATGGTGTCGCCGTGCGGGTTGCGGAAGGTGTTCACACCGATGATGGGCAGCTCGCCGGTGTGCTTGAGCATCTCGTAGTGCATGCTCTCGTCTTGGATGCGGCCGCGCTGGTAGCCGGTTTCCATCGCGCCCAGCACGCCGCCGCGCTCGGCGATGCGCTCGAACTCGGCCAGCACCGCTTCTTCCACTAGTTCGGTCAGCTCTTCGATGATGAAGGCACCCTGGTTGGGGTTCTCGTTCTTGGCCAGGCCCCACTCGCGGTTGATGATGAGCTGGATGGCCATCGCGCGGCGCACCGAATCCTCGGTGGGCGTGGTGATCGCCTCGTCAAACGCGTTGGTGTGCAGGCTGTTGCAGTTGTCGTAGATCGCGATCAGCGCCTGCAGCGTGGTGCGGATGTCGTTGAACTGGATCTCCTGCGCATGCAGGCTGCGGCCACTGGTCTGGATGTGGTACTTGAGCTTCTGGCTGCGCTCGTTGGCGCCGTACTTCTCTTTCATGGCCACCGCCCAGATGCGACGCGCCACGCGGCCCATCACGGTGTATTCCGGGTCCATGCCGTTGCTGAAGAAGAAGCTCAGGTTGGGCGCAAAGTCGTCGATGTGCATGCCGCGCGCCAGGTACGCCTCCACAAAGGTGAAGCCGTTGGACAGCGTGAAGGCCAGCTGCGAGATCGGGTTGGCGCCGGCCTCAGCGATGTGATAGCCGCTGATCGACACCGAGTAGAAATTGCGCACGTTGTGGTGCACGAAGTAGGCCGCGATGTCGCCCATCACCTTGAGCGAGAACTCGGTGCTGAAGATGCAGGTGTTCTGGCCCTGGTCTTCCTTCAGGATGTCGGCCTGC
>JBJTCL010000021.1:0-6205 GCA_046091865.1 Burkholderiaceae bacterium
GCACCATCACCGCGCCCACATACACCAGCACGAGCGAGATCGCCAGAAACTCGGCCTTGAGCAGCAGCCAGATGGCCGCGGCCTGAAAGAAGGCCAGCACCAGGTACAGCGCGGCATGCACCGGGTTGCGCGCGGTGACGACGCGGAAGGCTGCAAACAGCAGCACCGCCGCAAAGAAATAAAAGAAGCCGATCTTGACGTCCATGGGGCGCTCAGCGGTATTTGGCATCGGCCGCCTTGTTGGCGGCGATCTCTTTTTCGTACCGGTCGCCCACGGCGAGCAGCATGTCCTTGGTGAAGTACAGGTCGCCCCGCTTTTCACCGTGGTATTCGAGGATGTGGGTCTCGACGATCGAATCGACCGGGCAGCTTTCCTCGCAGAAGCCACAGAAGATGCACTTGGTCAGGTCGATGTCGTAGCGGGTGGTGCGGCGCGAACCGTCGTCGCGCACATCGCTCTCGATGGTGATGGCCATCGCCGGGCAGACGGCCTCGCACAGCTTGCAGGCGATGCAGCGCTCTTCGCCGTTGTCGTAGCGGCGCAGCGCATGCAGTCCCCGAAAGCGCGGCGACAGCGGCGTTTTTTCTTCGGGAAACTGGATGGTGATCTTGCGGCTGAAGGCGTACTTGCCGGTGATGGCCAGGCCCTTGAACAGTTCCAGCAGCATGAAGCTGGACAGGAAGTCCTTGAGCGAGAACGCGGACGTTGCGGCGGCGGTGTGGGTTGTCATGACTCGGACCTGCCTGTCATTTCCAGATGTTGAACGGGGTCTGCATCCACAGGCCCACCACCACCAGCCACACCAGCGTCACCGGAATGAAGATCTTCCAGCCCAGGCGCATGATCTGGTCGTAGCGGTAGCGCGGAAAGGTGGCGCGCACCCACAGGAACACGGTGACCACGCAGAAGGTCTTGATGCCCAGCCAGATCCAGCCGGGGATGAAGTCAAGCGCGGCGATCGGCGACAGCCATCCACCGAGGAACATGATCACGGTGAGGATGGACACCAGCCACATGTTGGCGTACTCGGCCAGGAAGAACATGGCAAAGCTCATGCCCGAGTACTCGATCATGTGACCGGCCACGATCTCGGATTCGCCTTCCACCACGTCGAACGGATGGCGGTTGGTCTCAGCCAGGCCGGAGACGAAGTACACGACGAAGATCGGCAGCAGCGGCAGCCAGTTCCACGACAGGAAGCCCAGGCCCATGTCGGCAAACTGGCCCTTGCCCTGGCCCATCACGATGTCAGTCATGTTCAGGCTGGCCGACACCATCAGCACCACGACGAAGCAAAAGCCCATCGCGATCTCGTAGCTCACCATCTGCGCCGATGCGCGCAGCGCACCCAGGAAGGCGTACTTCGAGTTGGACGCCCAGCCCGCGATGATCACGCCGTACACCTCGAGCGAGGTGATGGCCATGAGGAACAGCAGGCCGGCGTTGATGTTGGCCAGTGCCACCTCGGGCCCGAAAGGAATCACCGCCCACGCCGCCAGCGCCGGCATGATGGTCATGATGGGGCCGAGCACGAACAGTCCCTTGCTCGCCACCGTGGGAAGGATGATTTCCTTGGTCAGCAGCTTGAGCGCATCGGCGATCGGCTGCAGCAGGCCCAGCGGGCCGGTGCGGTTGGGGCCCACGCGCACCTGGGTGAAGCCGATCGCCTTGCGCTCCCACAGTGTCAGGTAGGCCACCGCGCCCATCAGCGGCAGCACCACCGCGACGATCTTCATCAGCGTCCACAGCACGGGCCAGGCCAGGCCCGTCCACCAGCCGGCACTCACCAGGCCCAGGCCGCCGTTGTACAGGGTGTCGATCATGCGCGCACCTCCTCACGGCTTGCGCTACCCTGCAGGGCACGCGCATCGGCGGTGCGTTGCAGCGACGGCGCACGCCGCACGATGCCGTCGAGCTGATAGATGGCCGCGCTGCACGGCTCGCCTGCGCCGGCCTGCACCGCCATGGGTGCCGACGTGGCGTTGGACAGCGAACCCGCGGCCGCCACAGGCTGGCCCGCATCGGCACCACGCGCTGCGGCCAGCACGTCTTGCGACGACTCGAAGTCAAAACCCGGCAGGCCCAGCAGGTTGCCCAGCACGCGCAGCACCTTCCAGCCCGGGCGCGCATCGCCGCGCGGCTTGACCACCGCGTGGAAGCCCTGCACGCGCCCTTCGGCGTTCACATAGGTGCCCGAGGTTTCGGTGAAGGGCGCGATCGGCAACAGCACGTCGCTGATGTCGAGGTTGGCCTTGAACGGACTGAGGGTGACCACCATGCCCGCGCCCGACAGCGCCTCGACGGCTGCGGCACCGGCGGCACTGTCGTGCAGCGGCTCGGTGTTGAACAGCAGCGTGGCCTTGCAGCCGCCGGCCAGCATCTGCGCGGCGGTTTGCCCGCCTGCGCCCGGCAGTGCGCCCACCAGTTGCGCGCCCACGGTGTTGGCCGCCTCGGTAAGAAAGCCGACGCTCGCGCCCGTGTGCTGGCCGATCCAGTTGGCGAGTGCCAGCAGGCTGGAGGCCTGCGCATGGTGCGCCGCCGCGTTGCCCAGCAGGATGGCCTTGCGATCACCGCCCAGCAGCGATTTGGCTATGGCCACCGCTTGTGCACTGGCGTGGCCCGCCACCGGAGCCTGCACGCCCTTGTCGGCCGCCACGGCCGCAGCAATGTCGGCCAGCGCCTGCGCCCACTGCGATGCGGGTGCGATGCATTCGTTGGCCACCGGCATCGCCCAGTCTTGTGCCGACGACACGATGGCGCTGACTACGCCACCGCGGCGCACCGCCTGGCGGATGCGCTGCGCAAACAGCGGATGGTCCTTGCGCAGGTTGGAGCCCACCACCAGCACACGCTGCAGCGTGGACAAGCCGGCGACGGGCATGCCCAGCCAGCGGGCCTTGCCGTCGTGATGGAAGTCGGCCGCACGCAGGCGGTGATCGATGTTCTGGCTGACCAGGCCGCGCACCAGCGCACCGGCCAAGTACAGCTCTTCGACCGTACTGTGCGGGCTGACCAATGCACCAATCGACGAGGCACCAAACTCGGCCTGGATGCGCTTCAAGCCATCGGCCACGTAGTTCAGTGCGGTCTGCCAGTCGACCTGCTGCCACTGGCCGCCCTGCTTGATCATCGGCGCGGTCAGGCGCTCGTCGCCGTTCAGGGCTTCGTAGCTGAAGCGGTCGCGGTCGGCGATCCAGCACTCGTTGACGTCTTCGTTCTCCAGCGGAACGACGCGCATCACCTGGTTGTTCTTGACCTGCACCACCAGGTTGGCACCGGTGGAGTCGTGCGGGCTGACCGACTTGCGGCGCGACAACTCCCAGGTGCGGGCGCTGTAGCGGAAAGGCTTGCTGGTGAGCGCGCCCACCGGGCAGATGTCGATCATGTTGCCCGACAGTTCCGAGTCCACCGTGTCGTTGAGCACCGTGGTGATTTCGGAATGCTCGCCGCGGTGCACCATGCCGAGCTCCATCACGCCGGCCACCTCCTGGCCAAAACGCACGCAGCGGGTGCAGTGGATGCAGCGGCTCATCTCTTCCATGCTGATGAGCGGGCCCACGTCCTTGTGCGGCACCACGCGCTTTTCTTCCTGGTAGCGCGAGGCCGATCCGCCGTAGCCAACCGCCAGATCCTGCAGCTGGCATTCGCCGCCCTGGTCGCAGATGGGGCAGTCCAGCGGGTGGTTGATCAGCAGGAACTCCATCACCGACTGCTGCGCCTTCACCGCCTTGTCGCTGCGGCTGCGCACGATCATGCCGTTGGTGACGGGCGTGGCGCAGGCCGGCATGGGCTTGGGCGCCTTCTCCACCTCCACCAGACACATGCGGCAGTTGGCGGCGATGGAAAGCTTCTTGTGGTAACAGAAGTGCGGGATGTAGGTGCCGGCCTTCTCGGCCGCATGCATCACCATGCTGCCCTCGGGCACCTGCACCTTTTGTCCGTCGAGTTCGATTTCAACCATGGGGAACCTTCAGCGTCTCGACGTTCAGGCCTGCGCCGCAGCGGGCTGATCGGCCTTGATCATCGCGGCGAGCTCGTGGCGGAAGTGCTTGATCATGGCGCGCACCGGCATCGCGGCGGCGTCACCCAGCGCGCAGATGGTGCGGCCCTGGATGTTGTCGGCCACCGAGTTCAGCAAGTCCAGATCGGCCGGGCGGCCTTCGCCGCGGTGGATGCGGTCGACCACGCGCCACAGCCAGCCCGTGCCTTCGCGGCACGGCGTGCACTGGCCGCACGACTCGTGCATGTAGAAGTACGACAGCCGCTTGAGCGACTCGACCATGCAGCGGGTGTCGTCCATCACGATCACCGCGCCCGAGCCCAGCATCGAGCCGGCCTTGGCGATGGAGTCGTAGTCCATCGTGCAGTCCATCATGATTTGCGCAGGCAGCACCGGAGACGACGACCCTCCCGGGATCACCGCCTTGAGCGTGCGGCCGCTCGACGCACCACGCACGCCCCCAGCCAGTTCCAGCAATTTGCTGAACGGCGTGCCCAGCGGAACCTCGTAGTTGCCCGGCAGCTCCACATCGCCGCTGACCGAGAAGATCTTGGTGCCGCCGTTGTTGGGCTTGCCACACTCCAGATACGCCTGCCCGCCGTTGCGGATGATCCACGGCACCGCGGCAAAGGTTTCGGTGTTGTTGATGGTGGTGGGCTTGCCGTACAGGCCAAAGCTCGCCGGGAACGGCGGCTTGAAGCGCGGCTGCCCCTTCTTACCCTCCAGGCTTTCGAGCAGCGCGGTTTCTTCGCCGCAGATGTAGGCACCGAAGCCGTGCGCCCCATGCAGCTGGAAGCTGAACTGGCTGCCCAGGATGTTGTTGCCCAGCAGGCCGGCGGCGCGGGCTTCTTCCAGCGCTTCTTCAAAGCGCTCGTAGGTCTGGAAGATCTCGCCGTGGATGTAGTTGTAGCCCACCGTGATGCCCATGGCGTAGGCGGCGATCGCCATGCCCTCGATCACGATGTGCGGGTTGTAGTGCAGGATGTCGCGGTCCTTGCAGGTACCGGGCTCGCCCTCATCCGAGTTGCACACCAGGTACTTCTGCCCCGGAAACTGCCGCGGCATGAAGCTCCACTTGAGGCCAGTGGGAAAGCCCGCACCGCCGCGCCCGCGCAGGGCGGATTCCTTGACGGTGGCGATCACCTTGTCTTGCGTCAGGCCCGCTTCATTGCCGGCCACGCCGTCCTTGCCCAGGATGCGACGCAGCGCCTGGTAGCCGCCACGCGCCTCGTAGTCCTTCAGGCGCCAGTTGGTGCCGTCCAGACCGGCGTAGATCTGCGGGTTGATGTGGCGACCGTGGAAGCAGGTCTGCACCCCGGTGGCCTGAAACTGCGAGAGCACTTGCTGGGCGTTCATCACTTCACCTCCGCGCCGGCCGCGCTGCGCAGGCCATCGACCAGCTGGTCGAGCTTGTCGTTGCTCATGAAGCTGCACATGGTGCGGTCGTTCACCAGCATCACCGGCGCGTCGGCGCAGGCGCCCAGGCATTCGCTTTGCTGCACGGTGAACAGGCCGTCAGCGGTGGTGCCGCCCATCTCCACGCCGAGCTTGCTGCACAGGTGGTTGAGCGCCTTTTGCCCGTCGCGCAACTGGCACGGCAGGTTGGTGCAGACGTTGAGCTTGTACTGGCCCACCGGCTGCTGGTTGTACATGTTGTAGAAGGTGGTGACCTCGTGCACCGCGATCGGCGGCATGCCCAGGAAGTCGGCCACGGCTTTCTCGGCCTCCAGGCTGACGTAGCCCTGCTCCTGCTGCACGATGGACAGGCACGCCATCACCGCCGACTGCTTCTGGTCGGCCGGGTACTTGGCGACTTCGCGGTCAAACCGCTGGCGCGTCGCTTCGGACATCATCGATCGATCTCCCCAAACACAATGTCCATAGTGCCGATGATGGCCACCGCGTCGGCGATCATGTGGCCGCGGCCCATCTCGTCGAGTGCGGCCAGATGCGGGAAGCCCGGCGCGCGGATCTTCAGGCGGTAGGGCTTGTTGGCGCCGTCGCTCATCAGGTAGATGCCGAACTCGCCTTTGGGGTGCTCCACCGCCGCGTAGGCCTCGCCCTCGGGCACGTGCATGCCCTCGGTGAACAGCTTGAAGTGGTGGATCAGTTCTTCCATGCTGCCCTTCATCGACTCGCGCGAGGGCGGCGCCACCTTGTGGTTGTCGACGATCACCGGGCCGGGGTTGGCGCGCAGCCAGTCC
>JBJTCL010000022.1:0-21194 GCA_046091865.1 Burkholderiaceae bacterium
GGTCGGCCGCCGGCGTCGTCGCGCTGGTCGCCGGCATGGTCTGGGGCGCCAAGCTCGGCGTGCAGTTCTCCATCGCGCTCGTCGCCCTCAAGGCCCTGCCGGTGCTGATCCTCGGCGGCTTCACCTCGGTGCCCGGCGCCATCATCGGCGGCCTGATCATCGGCGTGGGCGAGAAGCTGTCGGAGATCTACATCGGCCCGCTGGTGGGCGGCGGCATCGAAATCTGGTTCGCCTACGTGCTGGCGCTCGTGTTCCTGCTGTTCCGCCCGCAGGGGTTGTTTGGCGAAAAGATCATTGATCGCGTATGACGCGATCAATGATCTTTCGGTGAAGGCTCACTTGCCGAAGGCAAGTGAAGCGAAGCGGCCGAAACCAAAAGATCATTGACTGGACAAGAAATGCTCTACCGCGAAAACGGTCAATTCAAGACCTCGTACACCGCCGACTCGCAGATCTTCCCGATCGCGCAGGACCGCTGGGTCATCCTGACCATCATCGCCTTCGCGGCGATCGTGGTACCGATGATTGCCAGCACCTACATGTTCAAGGCGATCCTGATCCCCTTCCTGATCCTGGCGCTGGCGGCCATCGGGGTGAACATCCTCGTGGGCTACTGCGGCCAGATCTCGCTGGGCTCGGGCGCCTTCATGGCGGTGGGCGCCTATGCCGCCTACAACCTGATGATCCGCATCGACGGCATGCCGCTGGTGCTGGCCCTGCTGGGCGGCGGCTTCTTTGCCACCCTGATGGGCATCATCTTCGGCGTGCCCAGCCTGCGGGTACGCGGCCTGTACCTGGCGGTGGCCACGCTGGCCGCACAGTTCTTCTGGGACTGGGCCTTCCTGCGCGTCAAGTGGTTCACCAATTACGCGCCATCGGGCTCGGTGCAGGTGGCCAACCTCGAACTACTGGGCTGGAACATCGACACCCCGTTGGACAAGTACCTGTTCTGCCTGGCCTTCCTGGTGGTGTTTGCGCTGCTGGCCAAGAACCTGGTACGCGGCGCCATCGGCCGCGAGTGGATGGCCATCCGCGACATGGACGTGGCCGCTGCCGTCATCGGCATCCGCCCGATGTACGCCAAGCTGTCGGCGTTTGCGGTTAGCTCCTTCATCGTCGGTGTGGCTGGCGGCCTGTGGGGCTTCGTGCACCTGGGCGGCTGGGAGCCGGCCGCCTTCTCGGTGGACCGCTCCTTCCAGTTACTGTTCATGGTGATTATTGGCGGTATGGGTTCGATCATGGGCAGCATCTTCGGTGCGGCCTTCATCACCGTGCTGCCCATCTTCCTGAACCAGGCCCTACCGGCCCTGGGTGCGCTGTTCGGCGTGGCGGTGACCACCGCGCTGGTGTCGCACACCGAATTCATGATCTTCGGCGCGCTGATCGTGTGGTTCCTGATCGTCGAACCGCATGGCCTAGCGCGCTTGTGGAGCGTGGCCAAGCAAAAGCTGCGCCTCTGGCCGTTCCCGCACTGATCGTTTGGAGTGAGCCTTTGAACTGAGCCCGCGAACTGAGTGCATGAATTGAGGGACAACCCTGATCACCCTTCAACGCTTTCGCGGTTAACTATCGTCCTGGTTTTGTCGACCGTTTTTTCCACGCTTCATCTTTTTTAAGGAGACTTTCATGAAGCTTCGTCAGATCGCTCTTGCCGTCACCGTGGCCGCTGCCGGCCTGTCGGCGGCCCTTACCTCCACGGTGGCCACTGCCCAGGCCAACGAGCAGTTCTTCCCGTTGCTGGTGTACCGCACCGGCGCCTACGCGCCCAACGGCATTCCGTTTGCCAACGGCTTCGTTGACTACCTCAAGCTCACCAACGCGCGCGGCGGCATCAACGGCGTGAAGGTGTCGTGGGAAGAGTGCGAAACCGGCTACGCCACCGACCGCGGCGTAGAGTGCTACGAGCGCCTGAAGGGCAAGAACGGTGGTGCCACCGCGGTGCAACCGCTGTCCACTGGCATCACCTTCGCGCTGACCGAAAAGGCCCCTGGCGACAAGATTCCGCTGATCACCGCCGGCTATGGACGCAGCGACACCACCGACGGCCTGGCCTTCAAGTGGAGTTTCCCGCTGACCGGAACCTACTGGGACGCCGCTGACATCCTGGTGCAGCACGTCGCCAAGAAAGAAGGCGGCTTTGACAAACTTCGCGGCAAGAAGATTTCGCTAGTATTCCACGACAGCCCGTTTGGCAAGGAGCCGATCCTGCTGCTGCAAGAGCGTGCCGCGATGCACGGCTTCCAGCTGACGCTGCTGCCGGTGGCCCACCCCGGCGTAGAGCAAAAGGCCACCTGGCTGCAGATCCGCCAAAACCGCCCCGACTACGTGTTCCTGTGGGGCTGGGGTGTGATGAACTCCACATCCATCAAGGAAGCGATCGCCACCGGCTATCCGCGCGAGAACATGTACGGCGTGTGGTGGTCGGGCGCTGAGCCCGATGTGGTGCCGGCCGGCCCGGGCGCCAAGGGCTACAACGCCCTGGCGCTGCAGCACGGCGCCGACGTGAATGCGCCGGTGGTCAAGGAGATTTTGGATAAGGTGCATGCCAAGGGCCAGGGCACCGGCCCCAAGGATGAAGTGGGCCAGGTGCTGTACATGCGCGGTCTGATGTCGGCCATGCTGGCGGTCGAGGGCGCCCGCGCCGCGCAAGAGCGCTTTGCCAAGGGCAAGCGCATCACTGGCGAGCAGGCCCGCTGGGGTTACGAGAACCTGAACCTGACGCAGGCCAAGCTGGATGCGCTGGGCTTCAAGGGCGTGATGCGCCCGATCAGCACCAGCTGCGCCGATCACCGTGGCGCCACCTGGGCCCGCATCCACACCTGGGACGGCAACAAGTGGAGCTTCACCTCCGACTGGCTGCAGTCGGATGACTCGATCATCAAGCCGATGATCAAGGCCTCGGCCGACAAGTACCTGGCCGAGAAGAAGCAGTCGCGTCGCGACCCGAAGGACTGCCAGTCCTGATGCAGCGGCGGCGGGGCCATCCGGCCCCGCTTGGCGGCTCGAAAGAGCCGCCAGTTCAAAGCCTCGGCACACGGGGCTTTGAACTGGTCAAGACAACGGACAACCATGAGCAATCCGACGAACATCGTTCTCAATGTCAACGGCATCGAGGTCATCTACAACCACGTGATCCTGGTGCTCAAGGGCGTGTCGCTGCAGGTACCCGAGGGCGGCATTGTGGCCATCCTGGGCGGCAACGGCGCGGGCAAGACGACCACGCTGCGCGCGGTGTCCAACCTGCTGCAGGGCGAGCGCGGCGAGGTCACCAAGGGCAGCATCGAGTTGCGCGGCGAGCGCATCGAGAACCTGTCGCCGGCCGACCTGGTGCAGCGCGGCGTGGTGCAGGTGATGGAAGGCCGTCACTGCTTTGCCCACCTGACCATCGAAGAAAACCTGCTCACCGGTTCCTACACCCGCAAGGACAAGGGCGAGATCGCGGCCAACCTCGAGAAGGTCTACAACTACTTTCCGCGCCTGAAGATGCGGCGCAGCTCGCAGGCCGCCTACACCTCGGGCGGTGAGCAGCAGATGTGCGCCATTGGCCGCGCGCTGATGGCCAACCCCAGCATGGTGCTGCTGGATGAGCCCTCGATGGGCCTGGCGCCGCAGATCGTCGAAGAGGTGTTCGAAATCGTGAAAGACCTCAACGCCAAGGAGAAGGTGACCTTCCTGTTGGCCGAGCAGAACACCAATATGGCGCTGCGCTACTCCGACTACGGCTACATCATGGAAAGCGGCCGCATCGTGATGGACGGCCCCGCCAAGGACCTGGCGTCCAACGAGGACGTCAAGGAGTTCTACCTGGGCGTGGGCGGCGGCGAACGCAAAAGCTTCAAGGACGTCAAGAGCTACAAGCGACGCAAGCGCTGGCTGGCCTGACGCGAGGGGACATCATGAGCGAATTTCTGGACGCGCTGGAAGCGCGAAGCCCTGCTGCGCGCGAACAATCCCTGATGGCGGCGCTGCCGGCGCAGGTGGCGCATGCCCAAAAGAACACCGCCGCCTTCGGCGAGATCCTGGCCGGTGTGGACGCTTCTGCCGTCACCTCGCGCGCAGCGCTGGCGCGCCTGCCCGTCACGCGCAAGCACGAACTGTTTGATCGCCAGAAGGCGTTGCGCGCCTCCACGCAGGGGCGGGAGCCGTTTGGCGGCTTCTCGGCCATCGCGCGCGGCCCGAAGATGCGCCGCATCTACGCATCGCCTGGCCCGATTTACGAACCCGAGGGCGCCGCGGCCGACTACTGGCGCGCCGCCCGCGCGATGCATGCGGCGGGCTTCCGCAGCGGCGACCTGGTGCACAACAGCTTCAGCTACCACATGACGCCGGGCGCCTTCATCATGGAATCCGGCGCGATGGCGCTGGGCTGCACCGTGTTTCCGGCTGGCGTGGGCCAGACCGAGCAGCAACTGCAGGCGGTGGCCGAACTGCGCCCTGACGCCTATATGGGTACGCCGAGCTTCCTGCGCATCCTGGTGGAAAAGGCCGCCGAAACCGGCACCGACATCTCGTGCATCACCAAGGGCCTGGTGGGCGGCGAGGCCTTCCCGCCCAGCCTGTGCCAGTGGTTCAGCGAGCGCGGCATGGCCATCTACCAGAGCTACGCCACCGCCGACCTGGGGCTGATCGCCTACGAAACCTCGGCGCACGAAGGCCTTGTGCTCGACGAGGGCGTGATCCTCGAGATCGTGCGCCCGGGCACCGGCGACCCGGTGCCTGAAGGCGAGGTGGGCGAGATGGTGGTCACCACCCTCAACGCCGACTATCCGCTGATCCGCTTTGGCACCGGCGACCTGTCGGCCATCCTGAACGGCCCCTGCCCCACCGGCCGCACCAACACCCGCATCAAGGGCTGGCTGGGCCGCGCCGACCAGACCACCAAGATCCGCGGCATGTTCGTGCATCCCTCGCAGGTGGCCGAGGTGGTGAAGCGCTTTCCCGAGATCGCGCGCGCCCGGCTGGTGGTGTCGGGCGAGATGGCCAACGACCAGATGGCGCTCAAGGTCGAGGTGAGCGCGCGACCCGAGGGCCTGCAGGCACGCATCGCCGAGGCCGTGCGCGACGTGACCAAGCTGCGTGGCGACGTGGAACTGGTGGAGCCTGGCACCCTGCCCAACGACGGCAAGGTGATCGAGGACGCGCGCAGCTACAAGTGAGCAGTGGCCGCGCCGACACACAGCGTCGCGCCCGTCACAAGCGGACACACAGGGTGTAGGTAATTCCCGCGATGAGCAAGGGATTGCCTTGTCGCTAGCATCCGGCTTTACCTTGGTGAAACATTCTTGACTGCAAACAGGAGACCGCAATGAAACGACTGCTGATGGTGGCTGCCGCCCTGACCGCCGTGGGCGCTTCGGCCCAAACCTTTCCGGGCTCGCGCCCGATCGCACTGGTGGTGCCCTTTGCCGCGGGCGGTCCGACCGACCGCGTAGCGCGTGATCTGGCCGTGGCCATGAACAAGCAGATCCCCGGCGCCAACTTCGTGGTGGAGAACACCGTGGGCGCCGGCGGCACCATCGCCGCCAACCGCGTGGCCAAGGCCGCCCCGGACGGTCACACGCTGATGGTGTGGCACGTGGGCATGGCCACCACGCCAGTGATGTACCGCAAGCTCACCTACAAGCCGCTGGAGGACTTTGAATACCTCGGCATGATCAACGACGTGCCGATGACGCTGGTCGGCAAGCCGCAGCTGCCAGCCAACACCTACCGCGACTTCGAAAACTACATCCGGGCCAACCTGGGCAAGCTCAACCTGGCACACGCCGGCCTGGGTTCGGCATCGCACCTGTGCGGCCTAATGTGGCAGTCGGCCATCAAGCTCAACGAGGGCATGACCACCATTCCGTTCAACGGCACTGGCCCTGCAATGAACGCGCTGATCGGCGGTCAGGTGGATGTGCTGTGCGACCAGACCACCGGCACCACCGGCCAGATCGAAGGCGGTCGCGTCAAGGCCTTCGCAGTCACCACCGCCAAGCCGCTGTCCAACCACAAGCTGCTGAAGGACTATCCGTCGCTGGCCGAGATGGGCCTGAAGAACTTCAACCTGACCATCTGGCACGGCCTGTACGCGCCCAAGGGCACGCCGGCGGCCATCACCAAGCAGCTCAACGAGGCGCTGCAGCGCGCCCTGAAGGACCCGGACTTCGTCAAGAAGCAGGAAGCCCTGGGCGCGCTGATTGTCACCGACAAGCGCGTCACGCCCGAAGGCCACAAGGCTTTCGTCGCCTCCGAGATCGACCGTATCCGCCCGGTGTTCGAGGCCGCCAAGGCGTTTGCCGACTGATCCGCCATGACACCCCGCAAGCCCGTCGCACATCCCGCAGGCCAGGTCCCGCGACGCACCCTGCTGGCCGGTCTGGCTGCTGGTGCCGCCGCCTCGGTGGTGCCCGCCGCCTGGGCCCAAGCCGCCTGGCCCAGCAAGCCGGTGCGCATCGTGGTGCCGTTCGCGCCCGGTGGCACTACCGACCTGCTGGCTCGTGCGATCGCGCCTGAACTGTCGCGTGCCTTCGGCCAGCAGTTCATCGTGGAAAACCGCGCGGGTGCGGGCGGCAACATCGGTGCCGACCAAGTGGCCAAGTCGCCTGCCGATGGCTACACCATCCTCATGGGCACAGTCGGGACGCACGGCATCAACAAGGCGCTGTATGCGCGCATGCCCTACGACCCGCAAAAGGACTTTGCACCCATCACCCTGGTGGCGGGCGTGCCCAATGTGATGGTGGTCAACGCCGAGAAGGCCGCGCAGCGCAACATCCAGAACGTGACCGACTTCATCAAGTACGCCAAGGCCAATCCGGGCAAGCTCAACATGGCGTCCAGCGGCAACGGCACGTCCATCCACCTGGCCGGCGAGCTGTTTAAAAGCATGGCGGGCGTGTTCATGACGCACTTTCCGTACACCGGATCGGGCCCGGCGCTGCTGGCGCTGATGGGCGGCGATATGGACGTGATGTTCGACAACCTGCCTTCGTCGATGCCGCACATCAAGAGCGGCAAGCTCAAGGCGCTGGCCGTCACCAGCAGCCAGCGCTCGGCCGCCCTGCCCGACGCGCCCACCGTAGAGCAGGCAGGTGGCCCTGCGCTCAAGGGCTTCGAGGCCAGTTCGTGGTTCGGCCTGCTGGCGCCTGCCGGCACGCCGGCCGATGTGGTCAACCGCGTCCAGCAGGAAAGCGCCAAGGCGCTAAACCTGCCGGCGGTGAAGGAGCGCCTGCTGTCGCAGGGCGCCATTCCCAGCGGCAATACGCCGGCGGAGTTCACCCGCTTCATCGACGCCGAGATCCGCAAGTGGGCGCCGGTGGTCAAGACATCGGGCGCCAAGGTCGACTGACCTCGCCCGCGGTGGGCTACACGCCCCAGACCACGTCGGCTTCCTCGCGCAGGCTGCGGCGCAGCAGGTCCCCAAAGGGCTTGCTGCGCCTTCGCAGGCTCATGGTGTCGGCCGTGGCCGCGTCGCCCTGACGGGTGCGGGCATCCGCCAACTCATCCTCCAGCGCCGCCGGCCGCACGCCTTCGGCCTCTTCGGCGGCGATGGCTGCCTCCAGCGCCTGCAGCGCTGCGGGCATCTGCGCCACGGTGATGATGCCGGTGGGCCCCGGTGTCTTGCCCACGATCTCCAGCATGCGCTGGCCGGCGGGCTCCAGCATGATCAGATCGCCGGCAGCCTTGGACTTGAATCGGTAGAGCATCGTCGCACCTCGTGGCGGCATTGTGCCCGCGCGCGGCGCACGCGCCGGCTGAGCCCGCACACCGCACAGGTCACCCCCTCCCGCGCAAACCTTGTTGACAGCCAAAGCTTGAGGCCTAAACTATCGGCGTATGAACATCCTGTGCATCGGCGGGGGGCCCGCCGGGTTGTATTTCGCGCTACTGATGAAGCTGCGCAACCCCTCCCACCGCGTGGTGGTGGCAGAGCGCAACCGGCCTTATGACACCTTCGGCTGGGGCGTGGTGCTGTCCGACCAGACGCTGCAAAACCTGAAACGCGCCGACGCCAAGAGCGCTGCGCTGATCGGTGACGCCTTCAACCACTGGGACGACATCGAGGTGTTTTTCAAGGGCCGCTCGGTGCGCTCCACCGGCCACGGCTTTTGCGGCATCGGCCGCAAGCAGCTGCTGAACATCCTGCAAGACCGCTGCGCCGAACTGGGCGTGGAGTTGGTGTTCGAAACCGATGTGTCCGACGACCAGGCGCTAGCCGCGCAGTACGACGCCGATCTGGTGATCGCCAGCGACGGCCTGAACAGCCGCATCCGCACCCGCTACGCCAACACCTTCCGGCCCGACATCGACACGCGGCTGTGCCGCTTTGTCTGGCTGGGTACGCACAAGACCTTTGATGCCTTCACCTTCGCCTTCGAGCAGACCGAGCACGGCTGGTTCCAGGCGCATGCCTACAAGTTCGACGCGAACACCTCGACCTTCATCGTCGAAACGCCCGAAGCGGTGTGGAAGGCGCACGGTCTGGATGCGATGAGCCAGGACGAAGGCATCGCGTTTTGCGAAAAGCTGTTCGCCAGGTACCTGGACGGCCACCGCCTGATGAGCAATGCGTCGCACCTGCGCGGCTCGGCCATCTGGATCCGATTTCCGCGGGTGGTCTGCGGCACCTGGGTGCACCGCGAAACGGTGGCCGGCAAGCCCACACCCATCGTGCTGATGGGCGACGCGGCGCACACCGCGCACTTTTCGATCGGTAGCGGCACCAAGCTGGCGGTGGAAGACGCGATCGATCTGGCCGATGAATTTGCCGCTGCCGCCAAGGCTGGTGACGACATCGACACCGTGCTGCAGCGCTACGAGGCGCGCCGCAGCGTCGAGGTACTGAAGATCCAGAACGCCGCGCGCAACTCCACCGAGTGGTTCGAGAACGTGGACCGCTACACCGGCATGGAGATCGAGCAGTTCAGCTATTCGCTGCTGACGCGCAGCCAGCGCATCAGTCACGAGAACCTGCGCCTGCGCGACGCGCAGTGGCTCGAGGGCTACGAGCAGTGGCTGGCCGGCACCCGGCGGCCGGTGTTGCCCATGCTCACGCCGCTGAAGGCGCGCGAGCTCACGCTGAAAAACCGCATCGTGGTGTCGCCCATGGCCACCTACAGCGCCGTCGACGGCGTGCCGCAAGACTTTCACCTGGTGCATCTCGGCGCACGTGCGCTGGGCGGCGCGGCGCTGGTGTTCGTCGAAATGACCAGCCCCACGCCCGAGGGCTGCATCACCCCCGGCTGCCCCGGGCTGTGGAACGACGAACAGCAGCAGGCCTTTGCACGCATCGTGCGCTTCGTCCACGACAGCAGCAGCGCGAAGATCGGCCTGCAGTTGGGTCACAGCGGCCCCAAGGGCTCGACGCAGCTGGGCTGGCAGGCGATGGACGAGCCGCTGCAAAGTGCCGACGGCCAACCGGGTTCATTACCCAACTGGCCGCTGATCGCCGCCAGCGCTGTGCCCTACGGCCCACAGAACCAGGTGCCGCGCGCGATGACGCGCGCCGACATGGACGGCATCCGCGACGCCTTTGTCGAATCCACCCGCCGCGCCGCAGCTGCCGGCTTTGACTGGCTGGAGCTGCACTGCGCGCACGGCTACCTGCTGTCCAGCTTCATCTGCCCGCTGACCAACCGGCGCACCGACGAGTACGGTGGCTCACTCGACAACCGCTGCCGCTATCCGCTCGAAGTGTTTGCGGCGATGCGCGCCGCGTGGCCTGCCGACCAACCGATGAGCGTGCGGATTTCGGCGCACGACTGGGCGCCCGGCGGCAATACGCCCGACGACGCGGTGGCGATCGCGCGGCTGTTTAAGGCCGCCGGCTGCGATTTCATCGACGTGTCGTCGGGCCAGACCACGCGCGAGGCCAAGCCAGTGTACGGCCGCATGTACCAGACGCCGTTTGCCGACCGCATCCGCAACGAGGTCGGCATCCGCACCATCGCGGTGGGGGCGATCAGCGAGGCCGACCATGCCAACAGCATCATCGCCGCCGGCCGCGCCGACCTGTGCGCCGTGGCGCGACCGCACCTGGCTGACCCGGCCTGGACGCTGCACGAAGCCGCGCGCCTGCAAAGCCGCGATGTGCAGTGGCCGCTGCCCTACCTGAGCGGGCGCGATCAGCTCTACCGCGAGCTGGCCCGTGCGCAGCAGCTTGCTGCTGCCACTGCGGCAGCGGCGCAGCCCGGTGGCGCAGCGCGCGAAGAAGACGGCTGAACCGCCATGGACCTCGAAGCCCGCGCCCACAGCGAACATCCCGAGTCCCTGCGCCTTTGGCTGCGCCTGCTCACCTGCACGCAGTTGGTGGAAAAGCGCATCCGCACCCGGCTGCGCGAACAGTTCGAGACCACGCTGCCGCGCTTTGACTTGATGGCGCAACTGGAGCGCGCGCCCGAGGGTCTGAAGATGGTCGAGCTGTCGCGCCACATGATGGTGACCGGCGGCAACGTCACCGGCATCACCGATCAACTGGTGCGCGAAGGGCTCGTGGAGCGCATGGGCGTGGAGGGCGATCGCCGCGCGTTTCGCGTGCGCCTGACGCCGCGCGGACGCCGGCAGTTCCACCAGATGGCGCGCGCCCACGAAGACTGGATCGTCGAAGCCTTTGACACGCTGGCGCCGCGCGACATCGCCACGCTGCACCGGCTGCTGGGCAAGGTCAAGCAGTCCGAGGCGCACCGTCAAGGCAAACCGCAACCCAAGGAAGTCCATCCATGAAGCACTACATCGGCGCCAGCAACCCCATGCGTGCGCAGTTCCAGCCCTGCGCCGACCATGTGGCCACGCATTTCCGCTGGAGCTTTGCCGACGGCGTGGGCACGGTCACGCTGAACCGGCCCGATCGCAAGAACCCGCTCACCTTCGATTCGTATGCCGAGCTGCGCGACTGGTTTGGCGCGCTGAAATACACCACCGATGTCAAGGCAGTGGTGGTGCGCGGCGAACGCGGCAACTTCTGCTCGGGCGGCGATGTGCACGAGATCATCGGACCGCTGACCCAAATGCGCATGCCCGAGTTGCTGGAGTTCACCCGCATGACCGGCGACCTGGTCAAGGCCATGCGCAACTGTCCGCAGCCCGTCATCGGCGCGATCGACGGCGTGTGCGCCGGTGCCGGCGCGATGATCGCGCTGGCCTGCGACCTGCGCTATGGCACCGCCACCACCAAGACCGCCTTCCTGTTCACCCGCGTGGGTCTGGCCGGCGCCGACATGGGCGCCTGCGCGCTGCTGCCGCGCGTGATCGGCCAGGGCCGCGCCAGCGAGCTGCTGTTCACCGGCCGCGCGATGAATGCACAAGAAGGCCTGGCCTGGGGCTTCTTCAACGAGCTGTGCGAGCCGGCCGCCCTGAACGACCGCGCGCAGGCGATGGCGCGCGAACTGGCCGCCGGCCCCACCTTTGCGCACGGCATGACCAAGACCATGCTGCAGCAAGAGTGGGCGATGACCATCGAACAGGCCATCGAGGCTGAGGCGCAGGCCCAGGCCATCTGCATGCAGACGCACGACTTCACCCGCGCCTACCATGCCTTTGCCGCCAAGCAAAAGCCGGTGTTCGGCGGGGATTGAGACACGTTCATGCAAGCGACTTCACTCACCCCTTCACTGCAGCACCTGCAGCTGCCCTTCTTTGACGAGGCGCACCGCGCCTTGGCGCCACAACTCGCGCGCTGGGCCGCCGCGCAGCACATCGACGAATCGGACGATCGCCAGGCCTGCCGCGACTGGGTGCGCGCGCTGGGCTCCGGTGGCTGGCTGCGCTACTGCGTGCCCGCTGCCTACGGCGGCGCGCTGCCGCAGCTCGATTCGCGCGCGCTGGTGATCTTGCGCGAGACGCTGGCCTTCTACTCCCCGCTGGCCGACTTTGCGTTGGCGATGCAAGGTCTGGGCAGCGGCGCCATCACCCTGGCCGGCACGGCCGAGCAGCGCGCGCAGTACCTCAGCGCTGTGGGCCGCGGCGAGAAGATCGCCGCCTTTGCGCTCAGCGAGCCCGACGCCGGATCGGACGTGGCCGCCATGCAAACGCGCGCGGTGCAAACGCTGCAGGGCTGGACACTGAACGGCAGCAAGACCTGGATCAGCAACGGCGGCATCGCCGACTTTTATTGCCTGTTCGCGCGCACCGACGACGCACCGCGCGGCACGCAGGGCATCAGCGCCTTCATCGTCGACGCGAACTCTGCCGGGCTGGACACCTCGCAGCACATCCAGGTGATGGCGCCGCATCCGCTGGCTACGCTGCAGATGCGCGACTGCCGTATTCCGCTGGACGCACAACTGGGCGACACCGGCGGCGGCTTCAAGCTCGCGATGCAGACGCTGGACATCTTTCGCGCCTCGGTGGCCGGTGCGGCGCTGGGCTTTGCACGGCGCGCGTTGGCCGAGGCGGTGGCGCATGCCAAGCGCCGACCGATGTTTGGCGGCACGCTGGCCGATCTGCAGCTCACGCAGGCCAAGCTGGGCGAGATGGCGGCCTTGATCGACGCTGCGGCGCTGCAAACCTACCGCGCTGCGTGGCTGCGCGACACGCAGGTGGGCAACCCGGCCGAAAAGACCGGCCTGAAAGAGCGCAGCGTGGCAGCGTCCATGGCCAAGATGGCCGCCACCGAGAACGCGCAGAAGATCATCGACATGGCGCTGCAGATGCACGGTGGCCTGGGTGTGCAGGTGGGCACGGCCGTGGAGAGCCTGTACCGCGACATCCGCGCACTGCGCATCTACGAAGGCGCCACCGAGGTGCAGCAACTGATCATCGGCAAGGCCTTGTTGCAGGAGTGATTGATGGCCTCCCCTACGCACGCAAGTACGACTGTGATGGACCACTTTGTGCGCGACCGGCTCCCGCCACGCGAGCAATGGCCGCAGATGCGCTACGAGCGGCCCGAGCTGCAACTGCCCGACAGGCTGAACCTGGTCGAGCGGCTGCTAGACGGCGCCATCGCCAAAGGCTGGGGCGATCGGCCGATGCTGCGCTCACCCACGATCACGCTGAGCTATTCGGACGCCAAAGAGCGTGTGGACCGCATCGCGCAGGTGCTGGTGGAAGACCTGGGCCTGATGCCCGGCCACCGTGTGCTGCTGCGCGGCGGCAACTCCATCGGCATGGCGCTGGCGTGGCTGGCGGTGGTCAAGGCCGGCCTGATTGCGGTGGCCACCATGCCGCTGCTGCGCGCCAAGGAACTGGGCGACATCATCGACAAGGCACAGCCCACAGTGGCGCTGTGCGACGCCAAGCTGCTGGACGAACTGCAGGCAGCCCAGGCGCAGCACCCGGTGCTGGCCACCATCGTGCCCTTCAACCTGATGAACGCGCCGGGGTCGCTGGCGGTACGCTCGGCCGCCAAGGACGGCCACTTCACAGCCTGCGACACCGCGGCCGATGACATCGCGATGATGGCCTTCACCTCGGGCACCACCGGCAAACCCAAGGCCGCCGTGCACAGCCACCGCGACATCCTGGCGGCCTGCGAATGCTGGCCGCGCCATGTGCTGCGCCCCGAGCCCGACGACATCGTGATGGGCTCGCCGCCGCTGGCCTTCACCTTTGGCCTGGGCGGCATGCTGATCTTTCCGATGTGGGCCGGCGCATCCGTGTACTACCCCGACGCGCCCTACACACCGCAGACCATGGTGCAGCTGATGCGCGAGGTGGGCTGCACCACCTGCTACACCGCGCCCACCTTCTACCGGCAGATGGCGCCCTTTGCGCGCGAGGCCGGCATCCCCTCGCTCCAGAAATGCGTGAGCGCCGGCGAAGGCCTGCCCGACGCCACCCGCCAGTTGTGGAAGGACGCCACTGGCCTCGAGATGATCGACGGCATCGGTGCCACCGAGATGTTTCACATCTTCATTTCTTCGGCCGGCAGCGAGGTACGCCGTGGCGCCATCGGCAAGGAGGTGCCGGGCTACACCGCCAGGGTGGTGGACGACGAGGGCAAGGAGGTGCCACGCGGCACCATCGGCAAGCTGGCAGTGGTTGGCCCCACCGGCTGCCGCTATCTGGACGATGCACGGCAAACGAACTACGTGAAAGGCGGCTGGAACTTTCCCGGCGACGCCTTCGTGCAGGACGCCGACGGCTACTTTGTGTACCAGGCGCGTGCCGACGACATGATCATCACCGCCGGCTACAACGTGGGCGGCCCCGAGGTGGAAGACGCCCTGCTCAAGCATGCGGCGGTGGCCGAGTGCGGGGTGATCGGCACGCCCGATGACGAGCGCGGCATGATCGGCAAGGCCTTCGGGGTGCTCAAGCCCGGCCACGAGGGCAACGAGGCGATGGTGAAGATACTGCAGGACCATGTGAAAGCCACCATCGCGCCCTTCAAGTACCCGCGCGAGGTGCAGTTCGTCACCGCCTTGCCGCGCACCGAGACCGGCAAGCTGCAGCGCTTCAAGCTGCGCGACATCGCCTGAGGACCGCCCATGAAGATCCTGCACCCGCCCGACTGGGCCACCCCCAAGGGTTACGCCAACGGCGTGGCCGCGCGCGGCACCCTGGTGTTCGTGGGCGGCCAGATCGGCTGGAACGGCCAGCAGCAGTTCGAGTCTGACGATTTCATCGTGCAGTGCGCGCAGGCGCTGCGCAACGTGGTGGCGGTGCTGCGCGAGGCGGGTGCCGGCCCCGAGCACATGGCGCGCATGACCTGGTACATCTCCGACCGCGACGAGTACGTGGCGCGGCTGCGCGAGCTGGGTGCGGTGTACCGCGAGGTGATCGGCCGCAACTTTCCAGCCATGACCTGTGTGGAAGTAAGCCGCCTGGTGGAAGAGCGCGCCCGGGTCGAGATCGAGGTGACCGCCGTCGTGCCCGACTGACCAAGGCTGCGGCCGATAATGCCGCCATGCCCGCGTACTCGTTCGAAGCCCTCGATGCCCAAGGCGCCCTGCGCCGCGGCGTGCTCGAGGCCGACACCGCCCGCGCCGCGCGCGGGTTACTGCGCGCACAAACGCTGGTGCCGCTGCGGGTGGACCCGGTGGCCGCCGGCAGCGACGACGCCGATGCCGCCGCCACGCCAGGCCGCTGGTGGCAGCGCCGCGTGTTCAGCGGCACGGCGCTGGCGGTGTGGACGCGCCAGCTGGCGGGCCTGGTGGCCTCCGGGCTGCCGCTCGAGCGCGCGCTGACCGCCCTCACCGATGAAGCCGAAGACGACGCCCAGCGCAACCTGTGTGCCAGCCTGCGCGCCGAGGTGAACGCCGGCTCGAGCTTTGCGCGCGCGCTGGCACGCCATCCGCGCGAGTTCGCCGATATCTACGTGGCGGTGGTGGCCGCAGGCGAGCAAGGCGGCAAGCTGGACCAGGTGCTGCTGCGGCTGGCCGACGATCTGGAAGAGCAGCAGGCCCTGCGCGCCCGGCTGATCGGCGCATCGCTGTACCCGGCCATCGTCACCGCGGTGGCGCTGGCCATCGTGATCTTTCTCGTCACCTACGTGGTGCCGCAGGTGGCCGGCGTGTTTGCCGGCACCAAGCGCGCGCTGCCCTGGCTCACCCGCGCGATGCTGTGGGTGAGCGATGCGGTGCGCAGTTACGGCTGGCTGGCCTTGCTGGCGCTCGGCGCATCGGCCGTGGCGCTGCAGGTGTCGCTGCGCAGCGAGGCGATGCGCGAGCGCTTCGATGCGATGTGGCTGCGTCTGCCGCTGGTGGGGCGGCTTGCGCGCAGCTACAACGCGGCGCGCTTTGCCGGCACGCTGGCGATGCTGGCGCAGGCGGGCGTGCCCATCCTGCGTGCGTTGCAGGCGGCGGCCAGCACGCTGAACAACCGCGCGATGCGTGCCGACGCGCTGGACGCCCTGGACATGGTGCGCGAAGGCGCGCCGCTGGCATCGGCCCTGGCGCAAAAGAAGCGCTTTCCGGGCCTGCTGGCGATGTTTGCACGTCTGGGCGAGCAGACCGGACAGCTGCCCGCCATGCTGCAGCGGGTGGCGCAGCAGCTGGGCGCCGAGGTGCAGCGCCGCGCCACACAACTGGCCACCGTGCTCGAGCCGCTGCTCATCGTGGCGATGGGCGCGGTGGTGCTGCTGATCGTGCTGGCGGTGATGCTGCCCATCATCCAGCTCAACACCCTCGTCAAATGAACAGCGGCGCGCAGACCTGCTTGCCCGCCGCACCCGCAGAAGGCCGCTGAACATGTCTGTGTCCCTTCATGGCAAGCTGGTGGTGGCGATCTCGTCGCGCGCGCTGTTCGACTTTGAGGAAGAAAACCAGGTCTTCGAGCAAAACGACGACCGCGCCTACATGGAGCTGCAGCTCGAGCGGCTGGAGACACCGGCCAAGCCCGGCGTGGCGTTTTCGCTGGTGAAAAAGCTGCTGGCCTTCAACGACGAACAGGCGCAGCGGGTGGAGGTGGTGATCCTGTCGCGCAACGACCCGGTGTCGGGCATGCGCGTGTTCCGCTCGGCGCAGCACTACGGCCTGCCGATCCAGCGCGGCAGCTTCACCCGCGGACAGCCGCCGTGGAAGTACCTGAAACCGCTGAACGCCAATCTGTTCCTGTCGGCGCACCTGTCGGACGTGCGCGCGGCGCTTGGTGCGGGCGTGCCGGCCGCGCAGGTGTATCCGCATTCGGCGCTGGCCACCGACGCGCACCCGAATGAGGTGCGCATTGCCTTCGACGGGGACGCGGTGCTGTTTTCGGACGAGGCCGAGCGCGTGTACCAGACACACGGGCTCGATGCCTTTCAGGCGCACGAGCGCGCCAAGGCTGCGCAGCCGCTGTCCGAAGGGCCGTTCAAGCCGCTGCTGGCGGCGCTGCACCGGTTGCAGCAGGAGGGCACGCCAGCCATGCGCATCCGCACTGCGCTGGTGACGGCGCGCAGCGCGCCGGCACACGAGCGCGCCATCCGCACCCTGATGCAGTGGAACGTGGAGGTGGACGAGGCGATGTTCCTCGGCGGCCTGCCCAAGGGCGAGTTCCTGCGCGAGTTCGAGCCCGACTTCTTCTTTGACGACCAGACCGGCCATGTGGCGTCGGCCGCCGAGCATGTGCCTGCGGGGCATGTGGCCAGCGGCGTGGCCAACAGCGGCTGAATCGACGGCCTGGCGCCACCGCGGCGCAGATCAGCCCCGCTGGCCTTCCTCGAGCGCGATCCGCGCCTCGCGATGCGCGATCCACACGGTGGACGCTGCGATCACCACACCCCCGGCTAGCGTCCACTGGCTGGGCAGATCGCCGAACATCATCCAGCCGACGATGGACGCCCACACCAGCTCGAGGAACTTGACCGACTGCGAGGCCGAGATGTCGGCGATGCGGTACGAGCGCGTGAGGCAATAGTGGCCCGCGCTGCCCAGCACGCCGCAGATCAGGAACAGCCACAGATGTGCCGCCGTGGGCATCTGCCACACCTGAATGGCAAAGGGCAGGCTCAGCAGCGTGACGGTGATGGACTGCCACAGCACGATCACGCCCGAGGTTTCGTAGCGCGTGAGCCGCTTGGTGATCAGGAACGACGCCGCAAACACCGGACAGCAGGCCAGCATCATCAGGCTGTACAGGTTGCCGCCGGTGAGCTTGGGCGCCACCACGATCAGCACGCCACCAAAACCGATCAGCGCCGCGGCCCAGCGCTCCCAGCGCATGGGCTCTTTGAACACCAGCCACGCGCCCAGCATGATGAACAGCGGCGTGGTGAAGCCGATGGCGGTGGTGTCGGCGAGCGTGATGTGCGGGATCGCCAGAAACCACAGGCACAGGCCGAAGGTATGCACCCCGCCGCGCAGGAACTGGCCGCGCATGTCGCGCGGCAGGTAGGCGCGCCAGCCGTCGCGCAGCACCCAGGGCAGCAGCACCAGCGTGCCCGCCAGGTAGCGCAGGAACTGCGTCTCGAACGGATGCAGCTCGAAAGTGATGGCGCGCATGGTGGAGTTGAGCACCACGAACATCAGGCCGGCCAGCATGGACCACAGCAGCGCGCGCACCGTGGGCGGCAGTTGCCGCAGGTGGCGCTTGCGCCGTGCCATCCAGTGGGCCGAGCCGCGTCGTACGCCACGACGGGCGCGGCGCGAACGGCGGCCCGCCGGCTCGACCGGCAGTGAGGTTTCGGAGGTCATGCGGCGCGCGGGCCGCGCGGCAACAGGCGCATCGCTAAACTTTAGAACGCCTGCGGCTTGCGACGCGTCGCAGCCGTGACCCCACCTTCACACACGCCTTCCTGTACGGCCATGCACGCACTCAACGTTCTGGGCGAGCCGCTCGTGCCCTGCTCCTTCGATCCGCTGACCGGTTTCTTTCGTGATGGCTGCTGCCACACCGACGAGCACGATCACGGCACGCATGTGGTGTGCGCACGTGTCACGCCGGAGTTTCTGGATTTCTCGCGCGCACGCGGCAACGACCTGGTGACACCGCGGCCCGAGTACCGCTTTCGCGGCCTCAAGCCTGGTGACCGCTGGTGCCTGTGTGTGTCGCGCTGGAAGGAAGCGCTGGACGCGGGCGTGGCGCCGCCGGTGGTGCTGGCATCCACCCACGCCAAGGCGCTGGACACGGTGACGCTGGCCGAACTACGCGAACACGAATGGCGCGCCCCGGCCGGGCGCGCCGGCTGAACACGGTCAGACCACCTCGGTGGGCGGGGGCAGGCAGACGCGCAGATCGGCGCACAGGGTGTCGAACTCTTCGACGATGGCCTGCACCCGCGCCGGCGCGTCGGCCGCCGTCACCGTGGGCGGCGTGGCGCGCAGTTCGTTCTCGAGGGCGATGGTGGCCGCGCGCAGGCCGCTCAGGTCCAGTGTGCCGGTAACGCCCTTGAACGAGTGCACCGACTTCTTCAGCGCGTCCATGTCGCCCGATGCGGCATCGGCCTGCATGCGCTGCGGGATCTCGGTCTCCAGGAACATGTGCAGCATGTCCACATAGATTTCGGTCAGGCCGCCCGAGGTGTTCAGTCCGGCCTTGAGGTCCAGGCCGCGGATGTGGCCCAGCCGCGCATGCAGATCGGCCGTGGGGTCCAGCGGCGCAGCCGCCGGCGCCGGTGCGGGCGCTGCAGCAGCGCTTGCGCCGGCCGACGGGCGCTTGTGGAACTCGATGTCGATGCCCAGCGTGTCGGGCGCAGCCGGCGGAGGCGGCGCATCGGACGGCTCCACCAGGCTGCCCGGCTGGCTCAGGCCCAGCTCTTCGGCGTTGTCCTCGGCCAGCTCGGCCATGCCCGGCAGCCACTGGGTGAGCGCCTTGTACAGCTCCACCGGATCGGTCGGCTTGGACAGGTGCGCGTTCATGCCGGCTTCCAGGCAGGCCTCGCGCGAATCCTCGAACGCATTGGCCGTCAGCGCCAGGATCGGCACCTCGCGGTACTGCGGCAGCTGGCGGATCATGCGCGTGGCCACCAGGCCGTCGGTCACCGGCATCTGCATGTCCATCAGGATCAGCTCGTAGTCCTTGGCGCGTGCCTTCTCCACCGCCACCTGGCCGTCCTCGGCGATGTCGGCCTCGATGCCCACCTCGCGCAGCAGCGCGCGCGAGACCTCCTGGTTGATCGGGTTGTCTTCGGCGATCAGCACGCGCGCGCCACCGCGGCGGCGGATCAGTTCTTCCATCAGCGACACCGACTGCTCGCCGCCTTGCGGCACCGACACCACCGCGCCCAGCAGCGCCTGCTGCAGTGCCGCCACAAAGTTGGCGCGCGTGACCGGCTTTTCGATGATGGCCGCGCAGGGCGCGAGGTCTGCGCCCGAGGGCACGCGCAGCGCCTCGAGGCTTTGTCGCGTCATCAGCATCATCACCGGCTTGGTCGACAGGCCCGCTTGCAGCGCGGCACGGCGCACCTTGAGCGCGCCGTTGTCGGGCAGTTCGGCGTCGCACAGCACCAGCGCAAACGGCTTGCCCTGCGCGTCGGCCTCGGCCAGTACGCGTGCGCCCGCATCGGCGTCGGCCACCTTCACCGAGAACAGGTTGGCGTCGCGCAGCAGGTGCCCGATGGCATTGCGCGTGATCTGCAGGTCGTCGATCAGCAGCACGCGTGGCTCGGGTGGCAGGCGTTGCAGCAAGTCGGCGCTGAGCATCGGCTCCACCGCGGCTTGCGAAGTCTTCAGCGGCACCTCGATCCAGCCGGTGGTGCCCTTTCCCGCCTCACTGTCCACGCCGATGCGACCGCCCATGAGCTGGATCAGGCGGCGCGAGATGGTCAGGCCCAGGCCGGTACCGCCGTACTTGCGGCTGGTGGAGGTGTCGGCCTGCTCGAACGCCTCGAAGATGCGCGACAGCTGCTCGGGCGTCATGCCGATGCCGGTGTCCTGCACCTCAAAGCGCAGCCACAGGCCCTCGGGCTTGGTGGCCAGCGGCCGCACCCGCAGCGCGATGTAGCCCGCATCGGTGAACTTGACCGAGTTGCTGGCAAAGTTCAGCAGCACCTGGCCCAGGCGCAGCAGGTCGCCGTGCAGCACCGGCGGCACGCCATCCACGTCGATCACCAGCTCGAGGTTGCGGCCGCGCGCGCGATCGACGATCAGAGAGAACACATAGTCGACCACCTGCTCCATGCGGAAGTCGGCCATCTCCAGTCGCAGCTTGCCGGCCTCGATCTTCGACAGGTCGAGGATGTCGTTGATGATGTCCAGCAGGTGCTTGGCCGCGGTGGTGATCTTGCTCACCTGGTCGAGCTGGCGCGGGTCGTTCAGGCTGCGGCCCAGCAGGTGCGCCAGGCCCAGGATCGCGTTCATCGGCGTGCGGATCTCGTGGCTCATGTTGGCCAGAAAATCGCTTTTGGCGCGGTTGGCCTGGTCGGCCTGCTCGCGCGCGGCCACCAGTTCGGCGTTGGCCTGCGTGAGCGCGGCGGTGCGCACCTGCAGCAGCTCTTCGGTGCGGTGACGGTGCTGCTCGAGCTCTTCGGCGTTGCGCTTGAGCTGCGAGATGTCCTCGAAGATGCCGATGTAGTGGGTGATGTGGCCCTGGTCGTCGCGCAGCACCGCCAGGCTTTGCCATTCGCTGTAGATGTGGCCGTCGCTGGCCAGGCTGCGCACCTCGCCCTCCCAGCGGCCGTTCTTTTGCACCGACTCGAGCATGGTGGCCATGAACAGGCGGTTGTTGCTGTCGCGGCGCAGCAGCGTGATCGAGTGGCCCACCACATCGTCGAGCGTGTAGCCGGTGATGCGGGTGAAAGCCGCGTTGATGTGCAGGAAGCGCAGCTGGTCGTCGGCGACCATGATGCCGTCGCGGCTTTCCTCGTAGATGCGGCTGAACAGGCGCAGCTGCGCGTGGCGTGACTGCAGGTC
>JBJTCL010000023.1:0-14939 GCA_046091865.1 Burkholderiaceae bacterium
TGGATGCTGGCCACGTTCATCGCCACCTGGTTGCTGCCCAGGCCCATGCTCATCGCAATCGGCATCGGCGACAGGAAGTGGCTGGCGTCGTGCTCCTTGTTGATCATCTTGTCGCGGATCAGCGCCCAGCCGGCCGTCTTCATCAGCTGCACGTTCAGGCCTTCCTTGCGATAAAAGCCCAGCGGGTCGGCCATGATCAGGGGGCTGGCGCAGGTGATGGCGATGAAGCCGATCTTCAGGTCTTTCTTCTCGGGCGTGCCGCGGTCCTGCGCCATGGCCTGCAGTGCGCTCACCGGCAGTACCGAGGCGATGGCGGCACGCGCGGTGCCCGCACCCACGGCCTTCAAGAAGCCGCGGCGCACGCTGTCCACCGGGAACAGCGCCTTCATCAGCGTGGCCTCGACAAAGTCGCGGCCCAGTTCCTCTTCGCTTTGCACCGCGGTGCGCGCGGCCTGCGCATGCTCGCCCGGGGCGTGGTCGCCGCCGCAAGCGCAGCGCATCAGCAGCGGCCGGTCGGCGTCGTAGGCGTCGTAGGTCTTCGTGGCAGGCGCCTGGATGGACACATCGGGCGCGTCGGGCGTCTTGGACATGGAGATCTCCGGATGGGGCCGGCAGGGATTGCCAGCGTGCCCAAGGGATCTGCAAAAGCCATGCCACGGCTGGCGGGGTGGCAAGCGCACCAAGGCGGTGCGTTGAGCCGGCGGCCCGATGTCCCGACTTGGGGCAGGCGCGGTGCGGCCCTCAGCCGTGCACCGACGCCAGAAACTGCTGCAGTTCGGGCGTTTGCGGGCGGCTGAACAGCGCATCGGGTGGGCCCATCTCGTGCACCCGGCCCTGGTGCATGAACACCACGCGGTCGCTCACCTTGCGGGCAAAGCCCATCTCGTGCGTCACCATCAGCAGCGTCATGCCCTCGTCGGCCAGCGACTCCACCACGCGCAGCACCTCGCCCACCAGTTCCGGGTCGAGCGCACTGGTGATCTCGTCGCACAGCAGCACGGCGGGCTCCATCGCCAGCGCACGCGCAATCGCCACGCGCTGCTGCTGACCGCCTGACAACTGGTCGGGCATGGCGTCGAACTTTTCGGCCAGGCCCACGCGATCCATCAGGCGGCGCGCCTGCGCCTCGGCCTGCGCGCGGTCCTTTTGCTTGACCAGCGTAGGCGCCAGCATCACGTTGCGGCCGGCGCTCAGGTGCGGAAACAGGTTGAAGCTCTGAAAGATCATGCCCACGCGCTGGCGCAGTTCGCGCATGGCAGCGGCGTCGCCGTGCTTGAGCGGCTGGCCCTGCACCGACAGCGTGCCGGCCTCGAAGCTCTCCAGGCCATTGATGCAGCGAAGCAGCGTGCTCTTGCCCGAGCCGCTTTTGCCGATGATGGCGATCACCTCGCCGGGCTGCACATCCAGCGTGATGCCCTTGAGCACTTCGTTGTCGCCAAACCGCTTGCGCAGCTCGCGGATCTCAACGAGCGACATGGAATCTCCTCTCAAGGCGGCGCGCATACAGGCTCACCGGAAAGCACAGCGCAAAGTACAGCAGCGCCACGCAGCTGTAGACGATGAAGGGCTGGAAGGTGGCGTTGGTGATCATGGTGCCGGCCTTGGTGAGTTCGATGAAGCCGATGACCGAGGCCAGCGCCGTGCCTTTGATCACCTGCACCAGAAATCCCACCGTGGGCGGAATGGCGATGCGAAACGCCTGCGGCAGGATCACATGCCGCAACTGCTCGCCAAAGCTCAGCGCCAGGCTTTGCGCCGCCTCCCACTGGCCGCGCGGCACCGCCTGCACGCAGCCGCGCCAGATCTCGGCTAGAAAGGCACTGGTGTACAGCGTGAGCGCCAGCGCCGCGGCAAACCAGGCCGAGGTGGGCAGCCCGATCAACGCCATGCCGAAGTAGGCCAGGAACAGCTGCATCAGCAGCGGCGTGCCCTGGAACAGCTGCACATAGCCCGCCACCAGCGCCTGCGCCGCCCGCGAAGGTGTGAGGCGCAGCACCAGCAGCGCCAGGCCCACCAGCCCGCCGCCAATGAAGGCGATCAGCGACAGCACCACCGTCCAGCGGGCGGCCAGCAGCAGGTTGCGCAGGATGTCCCAGAGCGTGAAGTCAACCATGGATGCAGCGGCTTCAGCGCCCGCCAAACAGAAAGCGCGGGCCCAGCCAGTTCAGCAAGCGCCGCACCGCCACCGACAGCACCAGGTACAACGCGGTGGCGATCAGGAAGGCCTCGAAGGCGCGGAAGTTGCGGCTCTGGATCAAGTTGGCCGCGTAGCTGAGCTCCTGGGTGGAGATCTGCCCGCACACCGCAGATCCCAGCATCACGATGATGATCTGGCTGACCAGCGCGGGCCACACCTTGCGCAGAGCCGGCGGCAGCACCACATGCCGGAAGGTCTGGCCCGGGGTGAGCGCCAGACTTTGCGCCGCCTCGATCTGCCCGCGCGGCGTGGCCTCGATACCGGCGCGGATGATCTCGGCCGCATAGGCGCCCAGGTTGATCACCATCGCCAGCACCGACGCCGCCTCGGGCGACAGCTTCACGCCCGCCGCCGGCAGGCCGAAGAACACGAAGAACAGCTGGACGATGAAGGGCGTGTTGCGGATCAGCTCCACATAGCTGCCCGCCAGCCAGCGCAAGGCCGTGTTGCCGTGCACACGCATCCAGGCGCAGACCACGCCCACAGCCACACCCGCCACCGCCGACACGGCGGTGAGGCCCAGCGTCCACGCCACGCCCTTCACGAGCAGCGGCCATTGGCCGAGCACCGCGCCGAAATCGAGTTCGATCACGACGCAGCCCCCGAACCGCCAACCACCTTGCCAGCGCGGCCTGTGCCGCCTGGTGGCATCACTGCGGCAGGTCGCCGGCCGGACGGCCCAGCCACTTCACCGCCATGCGGTCCAGGTCGCCGCTCCGCTTGGCCTCGGCAATGATCTCGTTGACCTTCAGGCGCAGCTTGTCCTCGCCCTTGCCCACACCGATGAAGTTGGGGCTGTCTTTGAGCAGCAGCTTGTATTCGGTGTTGAGCTGCGGGTTGCGCGCCATCATGTTGCCGGCCACCGACGCACCCGTGGCCACCAGCTGCACCTGGCCCGACACGAAGGCCGCCACCGTGGCGTTGTTGTCCTCGAAACGCTTGATGTCGGCACCGGCGGGCGCCACCTTGGTGAGCTCCTGGTCCTCGATCGCACCGCGCGTGACCGAAATGCTCTTGCCGCTCAGGTCGGCAAACGACTTGACGTTGACCGACTTGGCGCCGAACACCGCCTGGAAGAACGGCGAATACGCGGCGGTGAAGTCGATCACTTTTTCGCGGTCGGGGTTCTTGCCCAGGGTGGAGATCACCAGCTCAGCCTTCTTGGTCTGCAGGAAGGGAATGCGGTTGGCGCTGGTGACCGGCGCCAGTTCCACCGCCACGCCCAGCTTGGCGCCGATGTAGTTGGCCATGTCGATGTCCAGCCCCTGCGGCTTGAGGTCGGTGCCGACAAAGCCGTAGGGCGGAAAGTCGGTGGGGATGGCGATGGTGATCTTGCGCGCCTTGATCACGTTGTCAAGCGCGTCCTGCGCCTGCGCAACACCGGCGGCAGTCAGGCTGTACAGGGCAGACAGGGCGAACAGTGCATGCGCCCAGCGGCGACGAGAAAAGCTCATGAGGGGCTCCTTCAATGGGTGATAGACCCCCTGAAGAAGCAGGGTCCGTGCCTGACAGCACATCCCGGCCAGGCGCCGCGATGCACCACCATTGTGCGCCCTCAGGGAGAGGGCAGGCCGGAGTGGGACTGCGACGGGGCCAGCGTCAGGTCGACGCCGCGCTTCGTGCGTACAGCGACTTCAGCAGCACCGGCCCGGCGCTGAACTGCCGCGCGGTGCGCTTTTCTTCCAGGCGCTGGCCGATGCGCGCAAAGGGCTGGCCCTCGAGCACCTGGTCCCACAGATAAGGAATCCAGCGCCGCTGCCGCTGCGACTGCACCAGGTCCGGACGATGCTCGAACACCGGCGCCTGGGGCGCATCGGCCCGGCGCGCAACGATGGACAGGTTGTCAGCGTCGTCGGCGCTGTGGGCCAGCACCTGCAAGCCGGCAGCCTGCAGCGTCTGCCGCAGGCTCAGTCCGGTGAAGTACAGCACATGCGCCCGAAAGAACATGTAGTGCGGCGAGCACGGGCGCGTGGCGTTGGGCACCTCGATGTACAGTACGCCGCCGGGCGACAGGCGATCTGCGATCTGCCGCAGCGTGGGCAGCGGGTCCACCAGATGCTCGAGCACATGGAACATGGTCACAAGATCCAGCGAAGCGGGCGCGAAGTCCAGCAGGCGCTGCTGCAGCGGTCCGTGCAGGATCTGCAGTTGCATGGATTGCTGCGCATAGCCGGCGTAGCCTGCATGTGGCTCGATGCCATGCGCGTCTATGCCCACCTCGCGCATCAGGGCCACGAATTCGCCGCTGGACGCTCCGATGTCCAGGCTGCGGCCGCAGTGCGCAGCACCCGTCCACGGCAGCGCAAGCTGGTGGCGCTGCAACCAGTCCCAACGCAGCAGCGCGTTGCGCCCGGCGCGCAGCACATGCCGCAAGGCCGGCTGCACCGCGCCCTTGTATTCCTGGCGGTAGTGATGCGCATACCAATCGGCCAGCGCCTCGGGCGTGGGCAGCGGATCGATACGGCCCAGACCGCAGCGTGCGCACTCCACCGTCAGCAGCGCCTCGCCGGTCTTGCCGTCGCGCGTGGCCACCACCTGTGCGGCGCTCTCGCCGCAGCAAGGGCACGGCGTGCCGGCCTGCCACGACATGCCGGTGGTGGGCGTGACAGCAGGGCGGTGGGCGGCGGTGGCTGAAGCGGTAGTGCTCATGGTGCGGGGATATCGCCGCTGATATCGCCGCGGATTATCCCCGGCAGCGTGCCTCAGTCGTCGTCGTGGTCTTTGCGCTGGCCGGCGTGCTTGTCGCGGCGTTTGTTGTCGCGCGCGGCCCCCTGGGCCTAGCCATGGTCGTCCTGCTCCATGCGGGCCTGCAAGTCGGGGGTGAGCGTGGCGCGCTCGCTGTAGCGCCAGCCCCAGAAGGCCAGCACAACAGCCAACAGCACCACGCCCAGCGGCGTCCAGGCACGCACACCGCGCAGCGCGGCGTCGGCAGCAGCATCAGCACGCTTGAAGCCCGTCACCATCGCGCGCACCAGGTTCTCGCGGTGCAGCCAGCCCGACACGATCACCCCGGCCACGTGCAGCAGAAGGTGCGGCTGGATGTGCCGCGCCTGGCCCCCCATGCACCCTATCGGCACCAGCGCATCCGCATCGGCGTGTGCTCGTCCGACCTGTGCCTTCATCCGGTGGCGATGCTGACGGTGGAGCTGTTCGAGCTGATCGACCGCAGCCGTTTCGAGCTGCACCTGTTCGACTGGAGCCGCGACGATGGCTCGGCCCTGCGGCAGCGTGTGCTGGCCGCCGCCGACCAGGTGCACCGCATCCACGCACTGGGCGACGAACAGGCGGCGCGGTTGATCCGCGCACACGAGATCGATGCGCTGCTGGACCTGCAGGGCCAGACGCTGGGCGCGCGCGCCAACATGCTGGCTTGGCAGCCCGCGCCGGTGCAGATCACCTATCTCGGCCTGCCGGCCACCACCGGGCTGCCCTTCATCGACTGGGTGATCGCCGACCGCCATTTGATCCCGCCAGACGCGCAAGCCTTCTACAGCGAACGCGTGCTGTACCTCGACGACGTTTACCAGGTGAGCGATCGGCAGCGGCGCCATGGCCGCGTGCCCACCCGCGCCGAATGCGGCCTGCCCGAAGGTGGTTTTGTGTTTTGCGCCTTCAACAACAACTACAAGATCACGCCCGTGGTGTTCGATGCGTGGATGCACATCCTGCAGCGCACGCCCGGCAGCGTGCTGTGGCTGCTGGCCGATAACCCCGGTGCGCGCGCCAACCTGCAGCGCGAGGCGCTGGCCCGCGGCGTGGACGCCTCGCGGCTGGTGTTTGCGCAGCGCGCCCTGCCCGAGGACTACCTGGCGCGCTACGCGCTGGCCGACCTGTTTTTGGACACCTTTCCGTTCACCGGCGGCACCGCCGCCAACGACGCGCTGTGGATGGGCCTGCCGGTGCTCACGCGCAGCGGGCGCACCTTTGCATCGCGCATGGCCGGCTCGCTGCTGCATGCGGCGGGTCTGGATGAACTCATCACCGCGTCGATGGCGCAGTACGAGGAGCGCGCGGTGGCGCTGGCCAGTGACGCCGCTGCCCTGGCGCATGCGCGTGCACGGCTGGTGATCGCGCGGCAAAGCGGTCCGTTGTTCGACACGCCGCGCCTGGTGCGGCAGATCGAACAGGCCTTGGCTGCATTGGCTGCGGGGGAATCGCCCCCGGGCGCGGCACCGCAGCGCGCTGCTGCCGCAGAATCTGTCGAAACAGCCACGGGCACCGCCGACGCGCTGCTGCCCAGCCCTACGCCATGCATGCCTTCACCCTCTGCTCTGCTTGCACAGTCCATCGACGCCACCCAGGCAGCGTCATCCATGCACACCCCCGTGGGGTAGCGCCATGAAGATGGGGCGCGATGATATGGCGCCCCTGCTGCCCGGCCTGCCCGGCTGGGCCTGGAGCGACGAACGTGGCGGCGTGCTGCGCCGTACCTACGAGTTTGCGGATTTTGTGCAGGCTTTCGGCTTCATGAGCCAGGTGGCGCTGGTGGCCGAGCGCATGAACCACCACCCCGAGTGGAGCAACGTCTACCGCCAGGTGTCGGTCACGCTGACCACACACGACGCGGGCGGCCTGACGATGAAGGACGTGGATCTGGCGCGACAGATGGATGCGATGGCAGCGCGCCTGCAGTCATGACCCATCCCGCCGAGCTGGCGCCCTGGGCGTACGAGCACCGCTTTCACCACGCGCACGCGTCGGCAGAGCGCAGCACGCGTGCGGTGCTGTGGATCACGCTGGCAGCGATGGTGCTGGAGATCACCGCGGGCTGGTGGTTCCACTCGATGGCGCTGCTGGCCGATGGCTGGCACATTAGCTCGCACGCGCTGGCCATCGGGCTGTCGGTGCTGGCTTATGCCGCGTCGCGGCGGCTGGCGCGCGATGCGCGTTTTGCCTTCGGCACCTGGAAGATTTAGGTGCTGGGCGGCTTTGCCAGTGCCATCCTGCTGCTGGGCGTGGCGGTGCTGATGCTGGTGGGCTCGGTGGAGCGCCTGCTGTCACCATTGCCCATCCGCTACGCCGAGGCCATGGTGGTGGGCGCGCTGGGCCTGGCGGTCAACGTGGCCTGCGCGCTGATCCTGAGCCGGGCGCATCACGGAGGGCATGGGCATGGGCATGGCCACGGGCACGCCCATGGTCACGAACATGGTCACGACCACCAGCACACCGACCTGAACTTGCGCTCGGCCTACATGCATGTGGTGGCCGATGCGGCCACGTCGGTGCTGGCGTTGCTGGCGCTTGCCGGTGGCTGGCTGTGGGGCTGGGCCTGGCTCGACCCGCTGATGGGCATCGTGGGCGCGGTGCTGATGGCGCTGTGGTCGCGCGGGCTGATCCGCGACACCGCACGCGTACTGCTCGACCGCGAGATGGATCATCCGGTGGTCGACGAGATCCGCGAGGTGGTGCAGGCCGACGGCCGCACCCGCATCACCGACCTGCATGTGTGGCGCGTGGGCACGGGCACCTGGGCCTGCGCCATCACGGTCGTCACCGCCGATGCCAAGGTGGATGCCAGCGAGATCCGCCAGCGCCTGTCAGTGCACGACGAGCTGGTGCATGCCACCATCGAGGTGCATCATCCGCAGCCTGTGCCACGCGCTGCGCATCACTGAGCCAACCCTCACCGGGGTTGACCTTGACCGGGCGGATCACGATCCCTTGAGAGGGGCCCATCTTGCGAATTGCCACTTACATGTGCCGCCTTTCGAAGTAAGCACAGTGGTGGCACGGTGTGCGCTACTCCACCGTCACACTCTTCGCCAGATTCCTTGGCTTGTCCACATCCGTACCCCGCGCACACGCCGTGTGATACGCCAGCAATTGCAGCGGCACCACGTGCAGCACCGGGCTGAGCGGCCCATAGTGCTCGGGCATGCGGATGACGTGGATGCCTTCGCTGCTGTCGATGCGGGTGTCGGCGTCGGCCAGTACGTACAGCACGCCGCCGCGCGCGCGCACTTCCTGCAGGTTGCTCTTGAGCTTTTCCAGCAGCGCGTCGTTGGGCGCCACCGCCACCACCGGCATCTCGCTGGTCACCAGCGCCAGCGGGCCATGCTTCAGTTCACCGGCGGCATACGCCTCGGCGTGGATGTAGGTGATCTCTTTGAGCTTGAGCGCACCTTCCAGCGCAATCGGGTAGTGCAGGCCGCGGCCCAAAAACAGCGCGTTCTCCTTGCCCGCAAACTGCTCGGCCCAGCCGATGATCTGCGGCTCGAGCGCCAGCACCGCCTGCAGCGCCACCGGCAAATGCCGCAGTGCCTTCAGGTGCGCGGCCTCTTGCGCATCGCTCAAACGTCCGCGCGCTTGCGCCATCGCCAGCGTCAGCAAAAACAGGGCGATCAACTGCGTGCTGAAGGCCTTGGTGGACGCCACACCGATCTCCACTCCCGCGCGGGTGATGTAGGCCAGCGCGCATTCGCGCACCATGGCACTCGTCGCCACATTGCAGATGGTCAGCGTGTGCCGCATGCCCAGCGATTGCGCATGGCGCAGCGCGGCCAGGGTGTCTGCGGTTTCGCCGCTCTGGCTGATCGTGACGACCAGGGTACGCGGGTTTGGCACCGATTCGCGGTAGCGGTATTCGCTGGCACTCTCCACCTGCGTGGGGAACTGCGCGATGGCCTCCAGCCAGTACTTGGCCGCACAGCCGCTGTAGTAGCTGGTGCCGCACGCCAGGATCAGCACCTGGTCGACCTCGCGGAACACGCGGTGCGCATTGGCACCTGGCGCGTGGTTGCCCGAGGCCTCGAACAGCTCGGGCACGATGCCTTCCACGCCTTCCAGCGTGTCGGCTGCTGCGCGCGGCTGCTCGAAGATTTCTTTCTGCATGTAGTGGCGGTACGGCCCCAGCTCCGCCGCGCCGCTGTGCGCCTGCACCGTCTTCACCGGTCGCTGCTCGGGCGCCATGGCCCGGCCTTGGCGATCGACGATCCAGTGTTTGCCCAATTGCAGATCCACCAGGTCGCCCTCTTCCAGATAGACGATCTGGTCGGTCACACCGGCCAGCGCCATGGCGTCGCTGGCCAGAAATCGTTCGCCGCCGCCGGCCGGGTCACGCCCCACGCCTAGCACCATCGGCGAGCCCGCGCGCGCGCCCACCACGCGCTGCGGCTCGTCCTTGCAGAACACCGCAATCGCATAGGCGCCATGCAACTGGCCCACGGCGGCCTGCACCGCGACAAACATGTCGCAGTCGTACAGGCTCTCTATCAGGTGCGCAATGACCTCGGTTTCGGTCTGGCTGGCAAACACATAACCGCGCGATTGCAGTTGCGCGCGCAGCTCGTCGTGGTTTTCGATGATGCCGTTGTGCACCAGCGCGATGCGGGCCGCGCCGTCCGCGCGGGCACCGTGGCTGAAGTGCGGATGCGCGTTGTGCACCGCCGGCGCGCCATGCGTGGCCCAGCGGGTGTGGGCGATGCCGGTGCCGCCTTCGATGCGGTCCTGCGCCACCTGCTCCATCAACTCGGCCACGCGGGCGGTGCTGCGCGCGCGCTGCAGCCCACCGGCATGACCGCGGTGCACCGCCACGCCGCACGAGTCGTAGCCGCGGTACTCCAGCCGCTGCAGGCCCTGGACCAGGATGGGAACGATGTTGCGCTGCGAAACCGCGCCGACGATGCCGCACATGAGGGCGTCCTTTCAGGTGAGGAAGCGCTGACTGTAGACACTCAGCCGCGACAACATTGATCGAAATATCTATTTATTTGCAATATTCTTTCTTTCATTCTTGAATTTGCATGGATATTTCATAAAAATATTGATTATGGAATCTTTGGACTTTGATGCGACAGACCTGCTGCTGCTCGACACCCTGCAGCGCGACGCCAGCCTCAGCAACCAGGCGCTGGCCGAGCGGGTGCATGTGTCGCCGCCCACCTGCCTGCGCCGCGTCAAGCGCCTGCGCGAGGCCGGGCTGATCGAGCGCGAGGTGGCCATCCTGAACGACGACCGCCTGGCCCCGCTGCTGGGCCACGGCCTGCATGCGCTGGTGGAGGTGTCGCTGGACCGTCAAGGCGCGGAAGCGCTGGACGCGTTTGAGGCCGGCGCCGTGGCCGACGACGCGGTGCAGCAGTGCTGGCGCGTGTCGCCCGGGCCCGACTTTGTGCTGGTGGTGTTTGCGCCGGACATGCCGGCCTATCTGGCCCTGGCGCAGCGGCTGTTCACCGCCGACGCCAACGTGCGCAACGTCAAGGCCTTTTTTGCCACCAAGCGTGCGAAGTTGTCGCCCTACCGGCCGGTGGTGCGCAAGTAACGGCCAGGGCCGGCCTGAGGCGTGCCCGCTACTTCCCCGCCTTCTTCGGCCGCTGCCAGTTCGCAATGCTCAGCTGCTTGCCGCGCGCCACGCTCAGGGCACCCGGCGGCGTGTCCTTGGTGATGGTCGACCCGCCGCCGATGGTGCCGCCCGCACCCAGCGTGACCGGCGCCACCAACACGCAGTTGCTGCCCACGTGCACATCGGCCTCGATCACGGTGCGGTGCTTGTTGGCGCCGTCGTAGTTGGCGGTGATGCTGCCCGCGCCATAGTTCACCCGCTCACCCACCGTCGCATCGCCCAGGTAGGCCAGGTGGTTGGCCTTGGCGCCCGCGGCCAGCGTGCTGTTCTTCACCTCGACAAAGTTGCCGATGTGCACCTGCTCGCCCAGTTGCGCACCGGGGCGCAAGCGCGCATACGGCCCCACCAGCGCCCCCGCGCCCACCGTCACGCCCAACTTCTCGCCGTCGATGTGGGTGAAAGGGTGGATCACCGCACCCGCGTCGATGCGCGCATTGGCAATCACGCAGTTCGCGCCGATGCGCACGCCTTCGCCCAGCGCGACGCAGCCTTCAAACACGCAGTTGACGTCGATCTCCACATCCTGCGCGCATTCCAGCGTGCCGCGCACATCGATGCGCGCCGTATCGGCCAGGCGCACGCCCTGCTCCAGCAGGCGTCGGGCCATGCGGCGCTGGTAGGCGCGCTCCAGCTCGGCCAGCTGCACCGGGCTGTTGACGCCCTCCACCTGCAGGCGGTCATCGGTGCGCACCGCGAGCACCGTCTCGCCATCGGCCACCGCAAATTTGACGATGTCGGTCAGGTAGTACTCGCCCTGGGCATTGCGGTTGTCCAGCCGCGCCAGCCAGCGCTTGAGCTTGGCCGCAGGCAGCGCCATCACGCCGGTGTACACCTCGTGGATGGCCAGCTGCGCCTCGTTCGCGTCCTTGTGCTCGACGATGGCCTGCACCGTCTCGTGATAGCGCACGATGCGGCCGTAGCCCGTGGGGTCGGGCATGTGCACCGTCAGCAGCGCCATGCGCTGGCCGGCGCCGGCCTCCAGCAGCTGGCGCAGCGTGTCGGCCTGCGTCAGCGGCACGTCGCCGTTGAGGATGAGCACCATGCCGTCGTCGTGCAGTTCGGGCACCGCCTGCTGCACCGCATGGCCGGTGCCCAGCTGCGGCTCCTGCCGCACGAAGTGCAGTGCCTCGGCGCCCTCGGGGCGCGGCTGTGCGGCCAGCGCCTGCTCGACCTGCTGCGCCCCGTGCCCGGTGATCACGATCACGCGGCGCGCATTCAGGCCCTGGGCGGTGTCGATCACATGCTGCACCAGCGCACGGCCGGCCAATCGGTGCAACACTTTGGGCCGCGCGCTCTTCATGCGCGTGCCCTTGCCGGCGGCCATGATGACCACATCTAATGGCACTGCACCAGCGTACATTGCGTGACCCCTTGCCTGCTGTGACGAACCCGATCGAGCCCCATGCCTGAACCGATGTCCCTCTGGAGCCGGATTATCGGCCTGCTGGCCCTGCCGCTGGTGCTGGGCGGCTGCAGCGCCATCAAGATCGGCTACGGCGCCGCGCCCGACGTCATCTACCTGTGGCTCAACGGCTATGTGGAGATCAGCGATACGCAGTCGCCGCGCGTGAAGGAAGACCTGTCACGCCTGCTGCAGTGGCACCGCGCCAATGAACTGCCGCGCTATGCCGCGCTGCTTGACGAGATCGAACAACTGGCGCCCGGCGACATCAGTGCGCAGCGCGCCTGCACCGTGGCGCAGCAGGTGCGCGCGCGGGTGCAGGCCCTGGCCAACCGGGGCGAGCCGGCCCTGGTGACGCTGGCCACCAGCATGGCGCCCGAGCAGATTGCGCACCTGCAGCGGCGCTTTGAACGCGACGACATCAAGTGGCGCAAGGACTGGCTCGACGCGTCGGCCGCGCAGCTGCTGGAGCGCCGCAGCAAGACCTGGGTGGACCGCATCGAAAGCATCTACGGCACGCTGGACGACCGCCAGCGCACGCTGGTGCGCCAGCAGTTGCAGCTATCGGCGTTCGATGTGCAGTTGCTGTGGGCCGAGCGCCAGCGGCGCCAGCGCGATGTGCTGCAGGTGCTGCGCGATGTGAACACCCCGGGCACCGCACCGATCGCCGCACGGCGCCAGGTGCGCGCGCTGCTCGAGCGCATCCAGAACAGCCCCGATGCCGCCTGGCTGCGCCACCGTGATGCCCTGCAGGCCGAAGGCTGCGCCCTGTTCGCGGCGCTGCACACCAGCGCCAGCGCTGCGCAGCGCGAATCGGCCGCCCGCCGCATGCGCGCCTACGCACGCGACATGCGCGAACTGGCCGCCGCGAAGTAATCGCCTCA
The DNA here is from genome assembly GCA_046091865.1 of Burkholderiaceae bacterium. Taxonomy (GTDB): domain Bacteria; phylum Pseudomonadota; class Gammaproteobacteria; order Burkholderiales; family Burkholderiaceae_C; genus JBDLRH01. The sequence goes on from JBJTCL010000023.1 coordinate 12,822, forward strand.
GGCCTGCAGCGAGGCCCACATCTCCTTGTCGCGCTCGGCCGTCCAGATGCGCGGGTTCTTGATGCCCTTGGCCTCGTCGTAAGCGCGGCTCACGTCAAACGGCAGGCAGTGTTCGTAGATGAACACATGGCCGAACACCGGGTCCATGCTCTTGCGCGTATGCGCCATCGCGGCCTTCAGGTCCATGCCCTGGGCCACCGCCTCCTGGCCGCAGCGGTACAGCGTCTCGACCCAGCGCTTGGTGTAGTCCAGCGCCTTGTTCACGTTGGCGTGGCCCTTCATCGCCTCGCCACGGCCCGGCACGATGTACTTGGCCTTGAGCGCGCGCAGCGCCTCCAGCGTGGCGGGCCACTCGGCCAGTTGCGCATCGCCGGTGTACACACCGGCCTCGTACTCCACCAGGTCGCCGCTGTACAGCACGCCCTCTTCTTCCACCCACGCAATCGTGTCGCCGCGGGTGTGGCCCGGGCCCGGATGCCAGATCTGCACCGTCACGCCGCCCAGGTTGATGCGCAGCTTGCCGGGCGCCTCGCCTTTCACCGGGTTGCCGCCGTCGATCACCATGGTCGGCCAGGTCAGGCCGGGCACGGTTTCTGCGTTGCGGAACAGGCGCGGAAAGCGTTCCATCTCGCTCTTCATGTCCTCGGCGCCGCGCTCCTTGATGAGCTCCAGCGTGCCCTGGCTGGCGATGATCTCGGTGGCACCTTCGGCCGCATAGGCGTAGGCGCCCAGCACCCGCACCGCGTGGTAGTGGGTCAGCAGCACGTACTTGATCGGCAGGTCGCTGACGGTACGGATCTTCTTGATCAGGTCCTGCGCCATGGCCGGCGTGGCGGTGGCGTCGCTGACCATGATGAAGCGATCGCCGATGATCACGCCGGAGTTGGGGTCACCTTCGGCGGTATAGGCCCAGCAGTGCGGGCTGAGCTGCTCGAAGGTGATTTTTTTGTCGGCCAGGTCGGCTTGGGATGCGAATGCCTTGCTCATGCGATGCGTCCTTGGTGAAAGCCCGAAATTTTACCTATCCGTAATGCGTTACGCATTGTTGAATCACTGCGCCGCAGCGGCCAGCCCGCCCTCCAGCATGGCGATCACCTCGTCGGCAAAGGCGGCGTAGCTCATTGGCCCGCCCGGGCGCAGCCAGGTAAAGGTCCAGTTGATCATGCCGAACAGCATCATGGTGACGGCGGTCTGGTTGTGCGCGGTCAGCCGCCGTGGGTAGGCGCGCTGCAAAAAGCGGGTGACGGCCGACACCACGTCGCGCTGGCGGTCCAGGATCAGATCGCGCTGCGCCTCGCCCAAAAACGGCGTGTCGTGCAACAGCGCCACATGGCGCGTAGCCGAGGTCTGATATTCCTGCAAAAAGCTGCGGATGAGCTCGTGCAGCGACGCACGCTCATCGAGCCCGCGGCGCTGCGCGGTGGCCTCGGCCTGGCCGATGATCGCCAGCAGGCGTTGGGTGTAGCGGTCCAGCAGGTCGAACAGGATCGCTTCCTTGCTGTCGTAGTAGTGGTACAGCCGCGCCTTGCTGGTGCCGCAGGCCAGCGCGATGTCGTTCATCGTGGCGGCGGGGTAACTTTTGCGGGCAAAGCACTCCGCGGCCGTGTCCAGGATGGCGTCGCGGCGCAGCTCGTGCTGCTGTGACTTGGGGCGGGCCATGGTCAGACGGGACGAGACGGAACGCGAAAACGGAACGCGAAATGCGGGTGCCGAACAGCGGCAGGCGTGCGCGGCCTCAGCCGATCGGCCACACCACGCCGTTGTCGTTCAGGATCGCGTCCAGCGGCATGTCGTGCGGCTCGGGGTCGAGGTCGGGCAGAAAGCCCTGCGTGAAACCCAGCCCCACGGTGAAGGGCCGCGGCTGCAGCGTGGCCAGCGTGCGGTCGTAAAAGCCGCCGCCATAGCCCAGCCGGTAGCCCCCCGGCCCATAGCCCACGCAGGGCGCGAACAGCAGGGTCGGCACGATGAGTTCGGTGTCCTTGGGCTTGGGGATGCCGTAGGCGTCCTCTTCCATGGGGCAGCCGGGGTACCAGGCATGAAAGCTCAAGGTGCGACTTTGCTTGTCGACCACCGGCAGACCAATCTTGCGCGGCAGGCGCTGCGCCAGGCTGTCGCAGG
>JBJTCL010000024.1:0-9630 GCA_046091865.1 Burkholderiaceae bacterium
TCGAGCAGCACGCGCCGGGGGCCACGCCCAAGGTGACCATCCCGAGCCCGACCATGCTGCACTTCCGCGGCGGCCGCGCAGGCATCAGCCGCGCGGCCTACCCCGAGCTGGACCCGGTGTTCTACGACGAAGTGGCGCAGGCCTACGCCGACGAACTGCAGAGCCTGTTCGACGCCGGCTGCCGCTACGTGCAGATGGACGACACCAACATGGCCTACCTGTGCGACGAGAAGATGCGCGAGGCCGCGCGCCAGCGCGGTGACGACCCGAACGAGCTGCCGCACCGCTACGCCGCCTTCATCAACAAGGTGGTGGCGCACAAGCCGGCCGGCATGACGCTGGCCATGCACCTGTGCCGCGGCAACTTCAAGAGCACGCACGCGGCGGCCGGCAACTACGAGCCGGTGGCCGAGGCCTTGCTGAAAGAGATGAACATCGACGCGTACTTTCTGGAGTACGACGACGACCGCTCGGGCGACTTCCGCCCGCTGCGCTACCTGGCCAAGGGCAAGCTGGTGGTGCTGGGCCTGGTGACCACCAAGTTCGGTGCGATGGAAGGCAAGGACACGCTCAAGCGCCGCATCGACGAAGCCGCCAAGTACGCACCGCTGGAGCAGCTGGCACTCAGCCCGCAGTGCGGCTTCAGCTCCACCGTGCACGGCAACAACATCGCGGTGGAAGACCAGCGCAACAAGCTGCGCTTGGTGGTGGAGACGGCGCAGGAGGTGTGGGGCGACGCGTAAGGCTCAGCCGCGCTGCGCGCGGTCCCTGGCGTTTTGCTGCTCGATCAAATCGCGCGCGTTCTTCCAGTCCTGATCGCTCAGGCTGCGCAGCTCGTAGAAGTTGCCGCCCATCGCCAGCGCCGCACCGCCGTCCATCATGATGCTCTGGCCAGTGAGCCAGTCGCAGTGGCCCGGCGCCATCAGGAAGGTGGCGAGCTTTTCCAGTTCGGCCATCTCGCCGGTGCGGGCCATGGGGTTGCTGGCCTTGGTGCGGGCGCCCGGTTCTTCGCCGGGGTTCAGGCGCTTGTTCATGCCCTCGGTGGGAATCTCGCCCGGGCCCACCGCATTCAGGCGCACGCCAAAGCGCGCCCACTCCACCGCCAGTGACTTGGTCATCACATCGATGCCCGCCTTGCTCATGGCCGAGGGCACCACGTAGGGCGAGCCGTTGTCCACCCCGGTGGTGATGATGCTCATCACGTTGCGGCAGGGCATGCCGGCCTGCCACTGCCCCGCCTTGGCCTGCGCCACCCAGCGCTTGCCCACGGCCTGCGTGACATAGAAGCTGCCGTGGAAGACGATGTTGGCCACCGCATCGAAGCCGCGCGGCGACAGCGCCTCGGTGGGCGATATGAAGTTGCCCGCCGCGTTGTTGACGAGGCCGGTCAGACCGCCGGTGGCGAACAGTTGTTCGACCATCTCGTCCACCGCTTGCGCCACGCGGATGTCCACGCCGAAGGTGTCGATGCGCCGCCCCGGAAACTGCGCGCGCCAGGCCTCGGCCGTTTCATCGCACACCGCCTTGCGTCGGCCGCAGATGGCCACATCAGCCCCCAAGGACAAAAAGCGCGTGGCCATGGCCCGGCCCAGGCCGGTACCGCCACCGGTGACGAGGATGCGCTGGCCAGCCAGCAGGTCTGAAGCAAACATCGGGGTCTCCTTTGATTTGATAATCCTCTGTCCAGTTTACGAGTCCCCTCACGAGTCCGTTCACGAGCCAGATCACCAGCCCCTTCAAGGGCAAGCACGCCGCCATGACTCACTCTTCCCCATCTTCCGCCTCCTCACCGGCCCAGCCCCACACCCTGCCGCCGCCCGCGCTGGAGCATGTGTGCGACCTGGCCGTGACCATCGCCGCCCCGATCGACGTGGGCCACACGCCCGCCGGCCTGCGCCGCGTCATCCCCATCACCGGCGGCATCGTGCGCGGGCCGCGCCTGAACGGCCGCGTGCTGGCCAGCGGCACCGACTTCCAGTTGATCCTGGCCGGCGGTACGCAGGCGCATCTGGATGCGCGCTACGTGATCGAGCTGGACGACGGCAGCCGCGTTTTTGTGCAGAACACCGCGCTGCGGGGGGCCTCGGCCGAGAACTCGGCGCGCATCATGCGCGGCGAGCCGGTCGACCCGCAAGCGGTGTACTTTCGCTGTCAGCCCAGGATGGAGGCTGCTTCACCCGCCTGGGCCTGGCTGGGTGAAAGCCAGTTCGTGGGCAATGGGCGGCGCGCGCCCGACGGCGTGTTCCTGAGCTTTTACCGCGTGGTCTGACCGACCACGCCGCGGCGCGCCTCAGAAACGCGCAGGCGAATACGGCGCGGGGTCAACGAACGGGGCCTCGCCGCTGATCAGTTCGGCCACCAGACGGCCGGCCACCGGGCCGAGGGTGAAGCCCTGGTGCGCATGCGCAAAGTTGAACCACAGGCCGCGATGGCGCGGCGCGGCCCCCATGATGGGCAGCATGTCGGCAATGCAGGGCCGCGCACCCAGCCAGGGCTCGGCATCGATGGCCTTGCCCAGCGGCAGCAGCTCGCGCGCGCAGGCCTCGGCCGCATGCAACTGCACCGGTGTGGCGGGCGCGTCGATGTGCGCAAACTCGGCACCGGTGGTGATGCGCCAGCCCTGGCGCATGGGCGCCACCACATAGCCGCGCTCGGCATCCAGCAAGGGCTGGTGCAGCACGCCGCTGGCGCCGTAGTGCTGGTGGTAGCCCCGCTTGATGAAGAGCGGAAAGCGGTAACCCAGGCGGCACACCAGCGCATCCGACCACGGACCCAGCGCCACCACCACCTGCTGCGCCTGCACCACGCCCGAAGCGGTGCGTACCTGCCAACCCGCGCCTTGCTGTTGCAGCGTGGGTTGCAGCGTTTCAGCATCGCCGTGCGCGAACTCACCGCCGCGTTGCAGCAACAGGTCGGCGTAATGGCGCACCAGCGCCCCCGGGTCGGACACCGCCCACGGGTCCAGCCAATGCACTGCGCCCTTCAGCCGCGCCGTGTCCAGCGCAGGCTCGGCTGCCTTGAGCGCCGCCGCATCCTCCACCGCATGCCGCACGCCAAAGTCGCGGGCCAGCGTGCGCGCCTCGGCCACGGCGGCATCCAGCGCGGCCTGTGATCGGAACACAAAGCGAAAGCCTTGCCGCGACACCAGCGCCTGCGCACTGGCGCGCTCGATCAGCGCTTGATGCTCGGCCAGCGCATGCGCAATCAGCGCGCTGAAGTGGCGCGTGGCCTGCGCATGGCCCGCAGGCGACGAGTGCCGAAAGTAGCGCCACAACCGCGGGGCGATGCGCGGCAGCGCACGCCAGTGCGTGTGCACCGCGGGCGTGCGCTCCAGCAGCGCGTCCATCAGGGCCGCGGGTTCGCGCGGAAACGCGTAGGGCTGCACCGCCTCGCGCTGGATCAGCCCGGCATTGCCGTACGAGGTTTCGCGCCCCGGCTCGCGCCGGTCGAGCAGCAGCACGCGGTGCCCGCGCTCGCGCAGGTGCAGCGCGGTACAGGTGCCGACCATGCCGGCACCCAAAACGATCACGTCAGATGGCAAGCGCCCTCACGCCCGGCCGCAACGGCTTATTGCGGCTCGACGCCAGCCTTCTTGACCAGCGCCGCGTACTTTTGCAGTTCGGTACGGAAGCCCGCCTGGGCCTGCTCGGGCGTGGAGATGCTGATGCTGTTGCCCTGCTTGGCCATGGCTTCCTTGACGCCCGCGTCATTGAAGGCAGCCACCACCGCGTCGTGCACCCGCTTGACGTTGGCCGCGCTCATGCCCTTGGGGCCCAGCACCGCAAACCAGGCCTCGACCACATAGCCCGGTAGGCCCTGCTCGACGAGGGTCGGGATGTCCGGGGCGGCAGCGCTGCGTTGCGCGCCGCAGTTGCCGATGGCGCGCAGCGCGCCGCTCTTGATGTGCTGCTGCACGCTGGGCAGGGCCGCGGTGGCAAATTCCACCTGCCCGCCGATCAGGTCGGTCAGCATCGGGCCCACGCCACGGTAGGGCACATGCTTGGCGCTCACCTTGGCCTCGTCCAGGAACATCTCGGACGCCAGGTGCAGGATGGTGCCGTTGCCACCCGACGCAAAGTTGAGCGCACCCGGCTTGCTTTTCAGCAGCGCAATGAAGTCGCGCGCATTGGTGGCAGGCACCTTTTGCGGGTTGACCACCAGCACGATGGGCGTGTTGCCGATGAAGGCGATCGGCGTGAAGTCGCCGGGCATGTCGAAGGGCAGCGACTTGAGCACGCTCGGAAAGATCACCACGTTGTTCGACACCACCGACAGCGTGTTGCCGTCGGGCGGCGTCTTGGCCAGCGCCTGCAGGCCCACCACGCCCCCCGCGCCCGGCTGGTTCTCCACCACCACGTTGGCATTCAGCGCCTTGGCCAGCGCCGGCTGCGCGGCACGGGTGATGGCGTCCACGCCTGAGCCGGTGGCGTTGGGCAGGATGAAGCGCACGGTTCGGTCTTGCGCCCACGCCGGCAGCGACGTGGTGGCCAGCGCAGCGGCAGCGGCACCCAGGGCCGAGCGGCGGGTCAGGTGATGCGAAGCGGTCATGTCAAGTCTCCTGTAGGGATCAGTGCAAGTGTGGGTTCCAAAAAAGCAGCGGCAAGCACGGCAAAGCTGATTGTGCCCAGCCGTCAATGCCTCAGGCAACGATGTGGTCGGCGCACAGGCTGTCGATGCGCGCCGCGTCCAGGCCCAGACCCTGCAGCAGCGCGCGGGTGTGCTCGCCCAGGCGCGGCGGCTGCATCCGCACGCCGGGGCGCTCGCCGGCCAGGGTGATGGGCAGCAGCGTGGTGCGGGCGGTCTGCCCGGCGCGCTGGCCGTCCGGCAGGGTGATGTCGGCCAGGCCGCCGGTGGCGTTCAGGTGCTCGTCGTCAAACAGTTCCTCGGGCTTGCGGATGGGCGCAAAGGGCAGGCCCGCCTGTTCGAAGATGCGCGACAGGTCGGCTGCACTGCGCTGCGCCAGCCGCTCGCGCAGCACCGGCATCAGGCTGGGCCGCGCCTGCACCCGCTGGTTGTTGGTGACGTATTCCGCGCGGTCGCGCAAATCGGCGAATCCCAGCACGTCGCAAAACGTCTTCCATTGCGCGTCGCTCACTGCCGCCAGAAAGATCTGCTCGCCGTCCTTCACGGTGAACACGTCGTACACCGCCCAGGCGCTGATGCGGTCGGGCATGGGCGACGCCGGCTTGCCCGTCACGGCGAACTGCAGCATGTGCTGGCCCACCAGGAACACGTTGTTCTCAAACAGCGCGCTTTGCACCTCCTGGCCCTGGCCGGTGATGCCGCGCTGGATCAGCGCCCCCATGGCGCCGATGGCACCGAACATGCCGCCCATGATGTCGTTCACGCTGGTGCCCGCGCGCAGCGGATCACCGGGCCGCCCGGTCATGTAGGCCAGGCCGCCCATCATCTGCACCACCTCGTCCAGCGCGGTGCGGTGCTCGTACGGCCCGGGCAGAAAGCCCTTCAGGCTCACGTAGATCAGCCGCTCGTTTGTCTTGGACAGGCTGGCGTAGTCCAGCCCGTACTTCACCATGGTGCCGGGCTTGAAGTTCTCGGCCACCACGTCGGCGCTGGCGGCCAAAAGGCGCGCCACTTCGGCGCCGCGCGGGTCGTGCAGGTTGATCGCGATGCTCTTCTTGTTGCGGTTGAACATCGGAAAGAAGCCCGCGCCCGCACCCAGCAGGTGCCGGGTGCGATCGCCATCGATCGGCTCGACCTTGATGACCTCGGCCCCCAGGTCGGCCAGCACCATGACGCAGGTTTGCCACATCACCCTGTTGGTGAACTCGACCACGCGCAGGCTGGTCAGCGGGAGCGGTTTCGTTATGCTCATCCGGCAAGTTTAGGATCAGACGGCGCCTGTTGCGTGCTGCCACCCATGGTTCCGAGCACTGCACCGACCGCCGCACACGCACTCTGTCCGATGACTACGAAGACCCAACTGTTCCACCCCGGCCGCATCCTGTACCTGAGCGCCGACCCCGGCTGCGTGGCGGCGCAAGTGCGCGGGCAGGCCTGCACACTGCAGCAGGCCGGCGCGCTGCGCGACGACGTGTCCACCGACGAGATCACGCCAGTGCACATCATGTCGTACTACGACCAGCGGCTGGCCGGGTTTCCGTACACCGGCTTTCGCTGCGGCGGTGTTGATCCGATCGGGCGCGGCGCGGTGGCGCAGGGCGGCTTTCGCATCACCGTGGCGGGCAAGCGCTACGGCAAAGGGTCGTCGCGCGAGCACAGCCCCGCGGCCGAAAAGCTGGCCGGCATTGCGCTGGTGTTTGCCGAGAGCTTCGAACGCCTGTACCGGCAAAACGCCGACAACATCGGCCTGATCACCTGCACCAACTTTGCGCTGCTGCAGCGGCTGGAACGCGGCGAACCCGTGCCGCTGGACGAACTGCTTGCCGGCCGCGACGCGCTGGCGCAGGCCATCCTGCGCGAGGGGGGGTTGCTGCGCTTCGGGCAAAGGCACTTGCGCGATGTGTCGGCCACCGGCGCTGCCGATCATGCGGCGCGCGCCACGACGCCTGCCACAACGCCTGCCACGACACCGGACAAAGCACCCCGAACGCTGTTCCAGAAGATCGTCGATCGTCACCGCCTGCCCACTGCAGTCACGCCGGCCGATCCGGCGGTGGGCGAAGGCCTGTTCGTGCGCGCCGACTGGCGCTTCATCCACGAGTATTACACCGGCATGGCCGCGCACATGCTGGATGCCGCCTTCGGCAATGCGCTGGCGCTGCACGAGCGCGACAGCGTGGTGGTGTTCGAGGACCACAGCTCCTACGTGGACGAAAGCCCGGCTCACCTGCGCCATGGCCTGGTGCCCAACATGCGTTCGATGATGCAGGCGCAGCGCGACTTTGTGGCGCGCCACGGCCTGCGCTCGCACCGCACCCTGACCGAGGCCGAAGCGCTGCAGGACGACGGCAGCAACGTAGCCGGTATCTCGCACGCGATGATGGCCGAGCACTACGCCCTGCCGGGGCAGGTGGTGGTGGGCACCGACTCGCACACCACCCACAGCGGTGCGCTGGGTTGCGTGGCCTATGGCGTGGGCACCACCGACATGGCCAACGCCTTCGTCACCGGCGCGGTGCGCATGACGCGGCCGCGCGAGCTGCGGGTGCAGCTGGACGGCACGCTGCCTGCGGGCATCACCGCCAAAGATGTGGTGCTGCACCTGCTGGCGCTGCCCGACATCCGCCGCGGCGACGGCATCGGCTGCGTGTTCGAGTTCTGCGGCCCGGTGATCGAGGCGCTGTCCATCGACGAGCGCGCCACGCTGAGCAACATGACCGCCGAGCTGGGCGGCCTGACCGGCATCGTGGCGCCCGATGCGCGCACCGTGGCCTTTTTGCGCGAGCGGCGCGGCGTGGACTTTGAAGTCCAGGACTGGATGCGCAGCGATGCCGGCGCACGGTACGACGCCCAGCTGCGGCTGGACTGCAGCGCGCTCAGTCCGATGGTGGCCGCGCCCGGCGACCCGGGCAACGGCATGCCGCTGTCGGCCTTGCCCGCCCCGGTGCGCATCACCATCGCCTACGGTGGCTCGTGCACCGCCGGCAAGCGCGAGGACTTTGAGCACTACCACGCGGTGCTGGCCTGGGGCCTGGCGCACGGCCTGCGGGTGCCGCCGCATGTACAGCTGTTCCTGCAGTACGGCACCACCGCAGTGCGCGACTGGTGCATAGCGCAGGGCTACGACCGCACTTTTGCGGCGGCTGGCGCGCGCATGCTGCAGCCCTCGTGCGGTGCCTGCGCCAACTGCGGCCCGGGCTCGTCCAGCGACGCGTCACAGGTGACGGTGAGCGCCATCAACCGCAACTTTCCTGGCCGCTCCGGGCCGGGCCAGGTGTGGCTGGCCTCGCCCCCCACGGTGATGGCCAGCGCGCTGGCCGGGGAGCTCATCTCGTTTGAGGCACTCCAGGCACGCCAGGCGCGTCAGTCGCGTCACAGCGCCCACTGAACCCTGCTTGCGTTTTTTTCGCGGTTTCCTTCACAGCCCGTCATGACCACTCCTGCCACTCTTGCCTCTGCAGCCATCCCCAAAACCACCGACCTGTGCGACGCCTGCGACGCCGCCCTGCCCTGCGCGCTGCCCTGGCGCGGCTTCGGACAGCGCCGTGCGTTTGCGGGCTTCATTGAAACGCTGCGCTGCTTTGAGGACATCGGCCTGATGCGTGAAACCGTGGCCCAAGCGGGCCAGGGGCGCGTGCTGGTGATTGACGGCGGCGGCTCGCTGGCGCGGGCGCTGTTCGGTGACCTGCTGGCGGGGGTCGCATCACGCAACGGCTGGGCCGGGCTGGTGATCCATGGCGCCATCCGCGACTCGGCCGAAATGGCCGGCATCGATATCGGCGTGAAGGCGCTGGGCACGGTGCCCAAGCGCGGCGAACGCACCGGGGCCGGCGAGCGCGGCGGCGTGCTGCAGTTCGGCGGCGTGCGCTTTGAGCCCGGCCTGCGCCTGGTGGCCGATGAAGATGGCGTGATCCTGCTGCCGCGCGGCCTGACCGAAGCCGACATCCGCATCGAGGACGCGGTGGCAGCCACCGCCGCCTACGCGGCCGTCAGCCCCACAGCGCGCTGAAACCCGCGAAGCCGCCCACACACCCGGCCGCCAGGCATGGGCACGGGGCTGGGGCTGTGGCTCACAAGCCCAGCAGCCGCACCGCGTTGCCCTTGAGAATGCCGGGCATCACCTCGGGCTTGAAGCCGGCCTCTTCGGCGTCCTTCATCCAGCGCTCGGGCGTGATCAGCGGGTAGTCACTGCCGAACAGCACGCGGTCTTTCAGCAGCGTGTTGGCGTACTGGATCAACTGCTTCGGAAAGTACTTGGGGCTCCAGCCCGACAGGTCGATCCACACATTGGGCTTGTGGGTGGCCACGCTGAGGGCCTCGTCCTGCCACGGAAAGCTGGGATGGGCCATGACGATCTGCATGTCGGGAAAGTCGATGGCCACATCGTCCAGGTGTATCGGGTTGCTGTACTCCAGCCGCAGCCCGCCGCCGCAGCGCATGCCACTGCCGATGCCGCTGTGGCCGGTGTGGAAGATCGCCGGCAGCTTGTGCGCGTTGATCACCTCGTAAATCGGCCAGGCCATCTTGTCGTAGGGGTGGTAGCCCTGCACCGTGGGGTGGAACTTGAAGCCGCGCACGCCTTCTTCTTTGATCAGGCGCTCGGCCTCGCGTGCGCCCATCTTGCCCTTGTGCGGATCGATGCTGCCAAAGGCGATCATCATGTCGCTGTTCTGTCGCGCCGCCTCGGCGATCTCTTCGTTCGGGATGCGCCGGCGGCCCAGTTGCGACTCGCTGTCCACGGTGAACATCACCAGACCGATCTTGCGCTCGCGGTAGTAGGCAATCGTCTCGGCGATGGTGGGGCGCCGGCTCGAGCGAAAGTATTTGTCCGCGGCACGGTCGTACTCCTCGCCGTAGTTGTCCCACGGGTTCCAGCAGCTCACCTCGGCGTGGGTGTGGATGTCGATGGCGATCAGGTTGGCGTGGTCCATGGCGGCTCCTTGGTGGCGGCTGTGCAGCGTTCCCTGGATTCTGGCGGCTTGTTCAAGCCATCGCGGGGGGCTTGCATTTCGTTATAAATCATAACCATAATCCGGGCTGATGGGC
>JBJTCL010000025.1:0-8813 GCA_046091865.1 Burkholderiaceae bacterium
GGGGGGTGTTGGTGTGGTCGGGGGGGGGGTGGTTGGCCGCCCCCCGGGCGGGGGGGGGGGGGGGGGGGGGGGGGGGGGGGGGGGGGGGCGGGCCCCCCCCCCCGACACGGGGGCGTGCGGCCGCGTGCCGATAATCGCGCATGCTTTGTATACATCCGGCCGTGCGGCTGCCGTGCGGCTTGGGGTGCCGACCGTGGGCGCTGCCAGTGGTTGTGTCGATGGTCGCGTCGATGGTGCTGTCGCTGGTGGGCTGCAGCCCCGCGCTCAACTGGCGCGAGGTGCGCGCCGCCACGGCCCCGCTGGTGGTGATGCTGCCGTGCAAGCCCGATCAGGGCTCGCGCAGCGTGCCCTTTGCCGGACGCGACACCGTGCTGCAGATGCTGGGCTGCGACGCAGCCGGCATGACCTTTGCCGTGGCCCACGCCGAAACCGCCCCCGAGGCCGATGCACAGGCGGTGCTGTCGCAGTGGAAGCAGATCACGCTCACGCATGTGCGTGCCGAGGGCGCGCAAGAGTCGGCTGACCGTGTGATTGGCGCCACCCCGGCGGCGGCGCTGCCGGCGCTGCGCGTACGGGCCCGCGGGCGCGCACCCGACGGCGCCGCGCTGCACACCGAGGCGCTGTACTTCGTGCAGGGCCGCCGCGTGGTGCAGGCGGTGCTGTATGCCAAGGCCGACAGCCGAGAGGCGCGCGAAGCGGCCGACACCTTTTTCTCCGGCCTGAAGGTCACTGCCCCATGAGCCTGTTGTCCCGCCGCCTGGCCATCGTCGCCTTCCTGGCTTTTGCGCTGGCGTATTTCTTCTCGGCGCTGCTGCGCGCCATCACCGCCACCCTGTCGCCCACGCTCACCGCCGAATTCGGCCTGAATGCGCGCGATCTCGGGCTGCTGGCGGGCGGCTACTTTCTGGGCTTTGCCTTCACCCAGCTGCCGCTGGGCAAGTGGCTGGATCGCCACGGCCCGAAGCGGGTGATCCTGGCCTTTCTGTGCGTGGCGGTGGTCGGTTGCCTGGCCTTTGCCATGGCCACCAGCTTCTCGGGCCTGCTGGCGGCGCGGGTGCTGTGCGGCATCGGTGTGAGCGCCTGCCTGATGGCGCCGCTGACCGGCTTTCGGCGCTGGTTCGACGCCTCGGCCCAACTGCGCGCCAATTCGTGGATGCTGATGACCGGCTCGCTGGGCATGGTGGCCTCCACCCTGCCGGTGCAGTGGCTGATGCCGCTGACCGGCTGGCGCGCGCTGTTCGTCGCGCTGGCGGCGTGCATTGCGCTGTCGATGCTGGTGATCGCCTGGGTGGTGCCGCGCTGGCAGCAACGCGACGCGGCCTCCGCAGCGGATGCAACCGATGCAGCAGCGCCTCAGGCCGCAGACCGCGCGCCGGACGACGGCGGCTACGGCGCGGTATGGCGCTATCCGTACTTTCGCCGCATGACGCCGGTGGGCTTCTTCAGCTACGGCGGCATGATCGCCGTGCAGACGCTGTGGGCGGGCCCGTGGATGGTGCGCGTGGGCGGCTACACCCCGGGTGAGGCGGCGCAGGGCCTGTTCTGGATCAACGCCGCGATGCTGTGCACCTTCTGGACCTGGGGCCTGCTCAATCCGCACCTGTCGCGCCGCGGCCTGAGCACCGACCGGCTGATCACCTGGGGTTTGCCGCTGAGCTTTGCGGTGATGCTGGGCATCCTGGTGCTGGGCCCATCGGCCGGCGCGCTGATGTGGGCCTTGTTCTGCACCAGCAGCACTTTCGTGTCGCTGGCGCAGCCGGCGGTGGGCATGGCGTTTCCGCAGGCGCTGGCCGGGCGCGCGCTGTCGGCCTACAACCTGGTGATCTTCCTCGGCGTGTTCGTGGTGCAGTGGGGCATCGGACTGCTGGTGGACCTGTGGCTGTCGCTGGGGCTGGACACGCTGGCGGCCTACCGCGCGGCCTTTGCGGTGTTTCTGGTGTGCAGCATGGCGTCGTATGCCTGGTTCCTGGCGGGCGGGCGCGATAATTCAACGCAGTCCCCGGCCCGCCCATGAACCGCATCCTGCTGATCGCCCACGCGCCGCTGGCCCAGGCCTTGCGCGCCTGCGCGCTGCATGTGTTTCCGGACTGCGGCAACGATGTGGTGGCGATCGATGTGCAGCCCAACACCAGCCCCGAAGAAAGCCTGGGCATGGCGCGCGTGGCCCTGCACCAGATCGAGGCCACCGCGCGGCCCACCAACGGTGTGCTGGTGCTGACCGACATCTTTGGTGCCACGCCGTGCAACGTGGCCTCGCGCGTGGTCGACGGCCAGCGCTCCAAGCTGGTCACCGGCATCAACCTGCCCATGCTGTTGCGCAGCATCAGCTACCGCCACGAGCCGCTGGATGCGCTGGTGGAGCGTGCGGTGTCGGGTGGCAATCAGGGCGTGATGCAGGTGGCCGTGACCGCGCCGCAAAACCAGATCCGCAGAAAGCATGATCCGCGAGACCACGACCATCAGCAATAAGCTCGGGCTGCATGCCCGTGCGTCGGCCAAGCTCACCAAGCTGGCGGGCTCGTTCCCCTGCGATGTGTGGATGAGCAAGGGCGAACGCCGCGTGAACGCCAAGAGCATCATGGGCTTGATGATGCTGGCCGCCGGCATGGGCGCGACCGTCACGATCGAGGTCGACGGCGATCGCGAGCGCGAGGCGATGGATGCGCTGCTGGCGCTGATCGCCGACAAGTTCGGAGAAGGCGAGTGAGCTTCTCGGTGCATGGCCTGGCCGTCTCGCGCGGCATTGCCATCGGGCGTGCGGTGCTGGTGGCGTCCAGCCGCGTGGATGTGGCGCACTACTTCGTGCGGGCCGACGAGGTCGAGGCCGAGGTGGCGCGGGTACGCAGCGCGCGCAATGCGGTGGTGGACGAACTGCAGCGGCTGCAGCACGACCTGCCCGCCGATGCGCCGCACGAGCTGGGCGCGATGCTCGATGTGCACCTGATGCTGCTGCAGGACAAGGACCTCGAGCTGGGTGTGCGCCACTGGATCACCGAGCGCCTGTACAACGCCGAGTGGGCGCTGACCACGCAGCTCGAGGTGATCGCGCGGCAGTTCGACGAGATGGAAGACGCCTACCTGCGAGAGCGCAAGTCCGACCTCGAGCAGGTGGTGGAACGGGTGCTGCGCCACATGCGCGATGGCGCGTCGCCTGCGCATGCCGCCAGCGTGGCCGCATCGTCGCGCTCGCCGCAGCATGGCCTGATCCCGGACGATGGCGATGTGCCGCTGGTGCTGGTGGCGCACGACCTGTCGCCGGCCGACATGCTGCAGTTCAAGCAAAGCGTGTTCGCCGGCTTCGTCACCGACGTGGGCGGCAAGACCTCGCACACCGCGATCGTGGCCCGCAGCCTGGACATCCCGGCCGTGGTGGGTGCGCGCACCGCCAGCCAGCTGGTGCGGCAGGACGACTGGGTGATCATCGACGGCGATGCCGGCGTGATGGTGGTCGCGCCCTCGCCCATCATCCTGGACGAGTACCGCTTCAAGAAGCGCCAGATCGAGCTCGAGCGCGGACGGCTGGCCCGGCTGCGCCACACGCCGTCGATCACGTTGGACGGCCAGCGGGTGGAGCTGCTGGCCAACATTGAGCTGCCGGCGGACGCCGACGCCGCACTGAATGCCGGTGCGGTGGGCGTGGGGCTGTTCCGCAGCGAGTTCCTGTTCATGGGCCGCAATGGCGACCTGCCCGACGAGGAAGAGCAGTACCGGGCCTACCGTCGCGCGGTCGAGGGCATGCAGGGCCTGCCGGTCACCATCCGCACCATCGACGTCGGCGCCGACAAGCCGCTGGACAGCAGCCATCGCGATGCGGCGCACCTGAACCCGGCGCTGGGCCTGCGTGCCATCCGCTGGAGCCTGGCCGAGCCGGCGATGTTCATCACCCAACTGCGCGCCATCCTGCGGGCGGCGGCGCACGGGCCGGTGCAGGTGCTGATTCCGATGCTGACGCATGGCGGCGAGATCCGCCAGACGCTGGAGCTGCTGCGCCAGGCGCAGGCCTCGCTGGACGCCGACCGCGTGGTGCAAGGGCCGGTGCAGGTGGGCGCGATGATCGAGATCCCGGCGGCCGCGCTCACGGTGCCGATGTTCCTGAAGTACTTCGACTTTCTGTCGATCGGCACCAACGACCTCATCCAGTACACGCTGGCCATCGACCGCGCCGACGAATCGGTGGCGCATCTGTACGACCCGCTGCACCCGGCGGTGCTGCAGCTGATCGCGCAGACGATCGCGCACTGCCACGCACAGCGCAAGCCGGTGAGCGTGTGCGGCGAGATGGCCGGCGACACCACGCTGACCAAGCTGCTGCTGGGCATGGGGCTGCGCAGCTTCTCGATGCACCCGGCGCAGATCCTGCCGGTCAAGCAGGAGGTGCTGCGGGTGGACACCACCGAGATCGAGGCCTGGACGCAGCGGGTGCTGCAGTCCGACGATCCGGCGGCGGCGCTGGTCTCGGCTTGAGCAGGGGCGGCTTCAGCCGCCTGCGTTCATCGATGCGTTCATAGACAACTGCGCCGCATGCGCCTGCTGGTCGGCGTGGTAGCTGCTGCGCACCATCGCGCCCACCGCCGCATGGGTGAAGCCCATCGCATAGGCCTCGTCCTCAAAACGCTTGAAGGTGTCGGGGTGCACGTAGCGGCGCACCGGCAGGTGGCTGGTCGACGGCGCCAGATACTGGCCGATGGTGAGCATGTCGATGTCGTGCGCACGCATGTCGCGCATCACCTGCAGGATCTCGTCGTCCGTTTCGCCCAAGCCGACCATGATGCCGCTCTTGGTGGGCACCTTGGGGTGCAGCGCCTTGAACTTTTTGAGCAAGTTCAGGCTGAACTGGTAGTCCGAGCCCGGGCGCGCCTCCTTGTACAGGCGCGGCACCGTCTCAAGGTTGTGGTTCATCACGTCGGGCGGCGCGGCCTTCAGGATCTCGAGCGCGCGGTCGTCGCGGCCGCGGAAGTCGGGCACCAAAATTTCGATCTGCGTGGCGGGTGACAGCTCGCGCGTCTTGCGGATGCACTCCACAAAGTGCGCCGCACCACCATCGCGCAGATCGTCGCGGTCCACGCTGGTGATCACCACGTAGCTGAGCTTGAGCGCGGCAATCGTCTTGGCCAGGTTGTCAGGCTCGTTCATGTCCAGCGGGTCGGGCCGGCCGTGGCCCACGTCGCAGAACGGGCAGCGGCGGGTGCACTTGTCGCCCCTGATCATGAAGGTGGCCGTGCCCTAGCCGAAGCAGTCGCCGAGGTTGGGGCATGATGCCTCTTCGCACACCGTGTGCAGCTTGTGCTCGCGCAGGATCTGCTTGATCTCGTAGAAGCGGGTGCTGGGGCTGCCCGCCTTCACCCGGATCCAATCGGGCTTTTTCAGCACCTCGGCCTGTTCGACCTTCACGGGAATGCGCGAGAGCTTGGCCGCGGCCTTTTGCTTGGCCTTGGCATCGTAGGTTTCGGTGCTTTGCGCTTCGCGCACGACGGGAGAACTGCTCATGGATGGGCCTGTGCGTGTCGGGAGGCCAGCAGGGCCTGCAGCTGCTGCTCGAGCAGGCGGGCGGCTTCGTCCCAGGTGGTGCGGATGCCGATTGTAGAAAGGTCCACCGTGCGCAGGCCCGCATAACCGCAGGGGTCGATGCGGTCAAACGGCGACAGATCCATCGCCACGTTCAGTGCCACCCCGTGGTAAGTGCAGTGGCGGCTGACTTTGATGCCCAGCGCCGCGATCTTGCCCAGGCCGCGGAACGGGTCGCGGGGATCGGCCGGGCCGGTGAGGGCGGCGTGCGAGAACGGGTCGTCCAGCCGAAGGTAAATGCCCGGAGCGCCCGCCACCCGGTGGCCAGTGACGCCCAGCGTGGCCAGGCTGCGGATGACAGCCTCCTCCAGCCGGTAGACGTATTCCTTGACGAAGTAGCCCGCGCGCTGCAGGTTCAGCAGCGGGTAGGCCACCACCTGCCCCGGTCCGTGATAGGTGACCTGCCCGCCGCGGTTGCTGTGCACCACCGGGATGTCGCCTGCGGCCAGCACATGCTCGGCGCGGCCGGCCAGCCCTTGGGTGAACACCGGCGGGTGCTGGCAGATCCACAGCTCGTCGGGCGTGTCGGCGCTGCGCTGCTCGGTGAAGCCGCGCATGGCCTCGAAGGTGGGCGCATAGTCCACCTGCCCCAGCCAGCGCGTCAGCATGGCCCGGCCGCCTTCAGAGCACCACCTTCACCATCGGGTGGGTGGACAGCGTGCGGTACAGCTCGTCGAGCTGCTCGCGGCTGGTGGCGTTGATGGTGATGGTGATGCCCAGGTAGTTGCCGCCGCGGCTGTCGCGCAGTTCGATGCTGGCCGCATCGAAGCCGGGGTCGAACTGCTGCGCCACCCGCACGATGGCCTGCGCAAAGCCGTCCACCTTGGCGCCCATCACCTTGATCGGAAACCGGCAGGGGTATTCGATCAGAGAATCGGCGCGCGTGCTCATGCGGGTGTGGTCTGTTTGGCGCGCTGGTAGGCCTCAAACAGCGCGCGGTATACCGGCCCGGGATGGCCCTGGCCCACTGGCCGGCCGTCCAGCATGGTGATGGGCAGCACCTCTTTGGTGGCCGAGCTCAGCAGCAACTCGTCGGCAGTCAGCACCTCGTCGCGCGAAATGCGGCGCAGCTCGAACGGGATGCCGGCGTCGCGGCACAGCTCGTCGAGCAGGCCGTAGCGGATGCCTTCGAGCACCAGGTTGTCCTTGGGCGCGCCGTACAGCCGCCCGCCCTTGACGACCCACACATTGCTGGCGGCCGCCTCGCTCAGGAAGCCGTCGCGGAACATTACGGTTTCCACCGCGCCCGCGTCGGCGCTGATCTGGCGCGAGAACACCGCACCCAGCAGGCTGGTGGCCTTGATGTGGGCCTTCTTCCAGCGGAAGTCGTCGGCGCTGACGCAGGCCACGCCTTGTTCGCGGTCACGCGCCGAGGGCGGCTTCATGGTGTTGGTCATCGCAAACACCGTGGGCGGCACGCCCTGCGGCATGACGTGGTCGCGCATGGCCACGCCGCGCGTGACCTGCAGGTACACCAGCTGGTCGGGCTGGGCGTGGCGGCGCACCAGCTCCAGCGCCAGCTCGCGCCACTGTGCGGGCGTCATCGGGGCGTCGATGCGCATTTCCTTCAGGCTGCGCGTCAGGCGCGCCATGTGCTCGTCAAAGCGGAACAGGCGACCGCCATACACCGGGATCACCTCGTAGATGCCGTCGCCGAAGATGAAGCCGCGGTCCATCACGCTGATCCTGGCGTGGGGCAGGGTGGTGAACTCGCCGTTGAGGTAGCAGGGCAGGTCGGGCAGGCCGGGCTGGCCTAGGGTGCCAAGGGCGCTATGGGGGGTGGGATTCATGCTTGGAATTGTCGGTCAGGCGGGCGGCGCAAGCCCCTGATCGCGGTGGGCCAAAGTGTCTGGCCGAGCGCTGCGGGTTTGTACTTAGACTACGGGGCCTAGCTAAAGTTTCCGACGTGTCAAGCTCGCGTAATCCGACATGAAGACAATCGTGGATACGCAGCCCAACGATGCGGACGACGCCGACATTTTCAAGCCGCTGAGTGCCGAAGAGGCCCGACAGCTGCGTGAAAGGCACCCGCCGGTGTCCCCCTGGCGGGTGGTCGCAGGGCAAGCGATCGTGGGGCTGGTGCTGGCCGTCGGGCTGGCGGGCTTCAGCGGTCGCAGCGAATGGGGCTGGTCGGCGCTCTGGGGGGTGCTGGCCGTGGTGGTACCTGCCGCCTTGTTCGCACGGGGAATCCGCAGCCGCGTCTCCACGGTCAATCCGGGGGCCGCAGTGTTCGGGTTCCTCCTGTGGGAGATGGGCAAGATTGCCCTGACCGTGGCGATGCTGTTCGCCGCGCCCAGGGTGGTGGAGCCGCTGAGCTGGCCGGCAATGCTGGCTGGCCTGGTGGTCACCATGAAGGTGTATTGGGTGGCGCTGCTGTGGCGGCCCGCCGGCAAACGAGTCGAATCGAGCGTGAAACATGGCGTCTGAAGGCAAACCGCTGAGCGCGGGCGATTACATCGTCCACCACCTGGGCCATCTGCAGAACAAGAAGCAGGAGTCCATCGTCGACTTCTCGGTCGTCAATCTGGACTCCGTCTTTTTCTCGGTGGTGCTGGGCATCCTGGGCTGCTGGCTGCTGTGGCTGGCCGCGCGTAAGGCCACCTCGGGCGTGCCGGGCCGCTTCCAGGCCGCGGTGGAAATCCTGGTCGAAATGGTCGACACCCAGGCCAAGGGCATCATCCACAACGCGCAAAGCCGCAAGCTGGTGGCCCCGCTGGCGCTCACTGTGTTCGTCTGGATCTTCCTGATGAACTCGATGGACTTCCTGCCGGTCGACCTGATTCCCGCCATCTGGCACGTGGCCGGCCCCGCCATGGGCATGAGCGACTACATGCGCGTGGTGCCCACCGCCGATCTGTCCACCACGCTGGGCCTGTCGGTGTCGGTGCTGCTGGTCTGCATCTTTTACAACATCAAGATCAAGGGCCTGGGCGGCTGGGTGCACGAGCTGTTCACCGCCCCCTTCGGCGCGCATCCGCTGCTGTGGCCGATCAACTTCGTGATGCAGCTGATCGAATTCGCTGCCAAGACGGTGTCGCACGGCATGCGACTGTTCGGCAACATGTACGCCGGCGAACTGATCTTCATGCTGATCGCGCTGATGGGTGGCGCTGCCGCCATGTCGCTGTCGGGCGTGCTGCTGCCGGTCGGCCACATCATCGCTGGCTCGGTGTGGGCCATCTTCCACATCCTGATCGTCGCCCTGCAGGCCTTCATCTTCATGATGCTGACCCTGGTGTACGTGGGTC
>JBJTCL010000026.1:0-24130 GCA_046091865.1 Burkholderiaceae bacterium
CTTTGATGCCTATGTGAGCGGCGTGAGGCAGGAGTTGCGGCTTCACCGCGTACCCTTTGACGCATCGATGGCCGATGCAGAGTTGTCGCGGGTGGCGCCGTTTCGCACCCCGGCAAGCGCCGATTGCCCGACGCCTGCTCCCCGTGGCATCGCGATCCTGATCCACGGCTTGTCTGACACCGCCTTTGCCATGCGTGATCTGGCGAATTCGCTGGCGCGGCAATGCTTTGAGTCACGCGTGCTGCTGCTGCCCGGGCATGGCACACGGCCGGCAGACCTGATGCTGGTCAATCACCGCGACTGGCTGGTACATGCCCACGCGGCTGTGCAGCAGGCTGCGCGCGAAAGCGATGTCGTCGTGGTGGCGGGCTTCTCGCTCGGTGCCTCCCTGGCACTCACCGTGGCGGCCGAGTCGCCCGACAGCGTGGATGCAGTCATCGGCCTGTCGCCCGCGTACCGCATCCGCTCGAACCTGCTGGCACGGCAAGCCCGTTGGGTTGCCGCATTCCGCCCCTGGCTGGATGTCGGGCCGCGCCAGGACTTTGCGCGCTACGGCGCAATGCCAACGCGCGGCATTGCGTCCACCATGGCGGTGCTCGGCAACATGGATGCACGCATGCGGCGCCAGGGTGCGCTGCAGACGCCCTGGCTGGTGGTGCAAAGCGACGACGATGAGGTGGTCGATGTCGAGGCCAACCGGCGCTTCTTCGATGCCAACGCGGCAGACCGCCGCAGCCTGCTCGTCAATTACTTTTCTGAGCCATCCAAGGCGCCACCCAGCGACCGCGTGATCTGGCTGCCCGCGGCCGATGCCCCGCAGCGGGTGGTCGGGCTGTCGCATCTTGCGCTGCACATTGCGCCTGACAATTCCCACTATGGCATCGCAGGCGCCTACCGCAACTGCGGTAGTCCTCCGTTTCGTCAGCAAGACGAGGTTGATCAGTGCAAGCAAGCCGAACGTGTCTGGTACGGCGTGGGCGGGCAGTCGCCACCGCCCGGTGAGGCGGGTGCCCGCGCGACCTTCAATCCGCACTACCCGGATCTGGAGCGCCGCATCGGCGAGTTTCTGAACACCGTTGATGGCCGAGCCCACCGGAGCGAACCATGAGTCCTGATGCGCTGTTCCAGACGGCCAACTCGCTGGCCCTGGCAGGCTGGGTTGCGCTGGTCTTCAGCCCGCTGGCCCCGCGCGCTTTGGGCGTGTTGGCGGGCACGGCCATCCCGCTGGTGCTCTCCGCTGGGTACACCGCCGTGGTGCTGGCGCACTGGGCCTCAGGCGAGGGCGGGTTTGACAGCCTGCGGTCGGTCGAGCAGCTGTTCCAGAACCGCTGGCTGTTGCTGGCCGGGTGGGTGCACTACCTTGCGTTCGATCTGCTGCTGGGCGCGTGGCAGGTGCGCACCGCCCGCCGGGAGGGCATGGCGCATCTGGCGCTGCTGCCCTGCCTGCTGGCCACGTTCCTGTTTGGTCCTGCAGGCTACCTGCTGTTCCAGTTGCAGCGCGCTTCGCATCGGGCGGGCGCGCCGTCTGCGGTCAGTGATGCAACCCGTGCCGATGCACGTCCCGTGTCGGCCCTCTCGCTGGCTCGTCTGGCGGCGGACTCGCCGCGCTACACGCGTCTGGCAGTGCTGATCGCGCTGGCCATGCTGCCGCTGGCGGCGGCCCTTGCACTGGACGAGCGGCTGTTCCAGGGCATCCCGGTGTGGATCAAGCCGCTCAAGTTTCATGCTGCGCTGGTCATCTACCTCGTCACGCTGGCCGCCTTGGCCCGTTTTACGGCGGCCGAATTCAGGCAGCGGCCGTGGTGGCGCTGGCACGAGCGCGCAATCGTGGCGGCCATCGTGCTGGAACTGGTGTGGATCGGCGGCGCGGCCAGCCTGGGCGTTGGCTCGCACTTCAATGACTCCACAGCGCTGTGGGCTGCGGCCTACTCGTTCATGGGTGTGGCGGCGGTGCTGCTGACCTCGGCCAGCGCGACGCTGGCCTGGGCGATCCACCGCCACCCGGCGGGCACGGTATCGGCGGCGGTGCGCTGTGGTCTGGTCTGGGGCCTGGGCCTGACCTTGCCGCTCACGCTCATCACGGCCAACACCTTGTCGGGCATGGGCGGCCACTGGATTGGTGGCACACCCAGCGACGCCGGCGGTGTGTGGCTGATGGGCTGGTCACGCGACGGCGGCGACCTGCGGGTGTCGCACTTCCTGGCCACTCATGCGATGCATGCGATTCCACTGGCCGCACTGGCCTGCGCCAGGGTCTTCGGCCGCGACGCGCTGCTGCCGGTGCGCCTTGCCGCGCTGGCCTATGTGGCGCTGGTGGCCGCCGTCTTTGTGCAGGCCCTCATGGGCCGGCCCTTCATTGCCGCCTGACGCGTGGCGCGCTATGCGCGATGACCAGGATGAATCACCAACCTGGCTCTTTTGGCTATTGCCACGCCCAGCAGGGCGCACAGGCCCCCAACAATCAACCCGGCAATCACGTCCGATGGGTAATGCAGGCCAGAGGCCACACGGCCGGCAACCACACACAGGCTCACCACCCACCACAGGGTCAGGAACGGCCAACGAACACGCATGGCCAGGCCCAACCAGCCGAGCGCAAAGATGACGCTGGCATGGGTCGACGGAAACGAACTGCTGCCCCGATGTGCCATCAGCGCCTGTGCCACATCGGCCTGGAACGGGCGAGGACGGAACCACAGCGACTGAATCCCGCGCGCGGCCAGCCACGCTGCACCCGCCACGACTACAGCCACGATCAACCACTGAACGGATCGATCGGGCCGCGAAAAACCGTACAGCACCAGCAGCACCAGCAGTACGTTGGACAGCGCCGATGCCGCAAACACCGCAGCGTCGGCAAACCAGGCATGGCTCAGGGCTTGCGCATTGACACGATGAACCAGCCAGGCGTCCAGTCCGAACTCAGACATGGTGCCGACCCCAATGACGAATCCGCGACACAAGGCTTCTCCAGAAAGTTAAGCCCCAGTCTTGTCATCGCGGGTTACCGCGAGGTAACCACCCTGGCACCCTGTGCGTCTTCAGGCGATGCCGGCTCGCGCTGCAGGCCGGTTACCTCGCCGTAACCCTGGGCGTGCCAATCTGTTCGAACGGTGTGGTGGTCGCTGTGTGTCAGTCGTGACGAAGCACCGTATTCCTCACTTCGATCCAAAGGACATTCATGCCCGCCCCCAAGACACCCCTCAAAGGCCTGCTGATCGCAGCCGCCGCTGCACTGACCGCCACCGCCTCGCTGGCCACCGACGCGGCTGGCAGCTACATCCACCTGTATGGCGGACCGAGCACGCTCTCATCTACCCAGCTCGGTGAGTCGCGGCCGGGCCTGCCAACGCTCAACGGCAAAGCCAGCTTTGCAAGCAACATCGGCTTGGGTGGTGCATACGGCTATCGCTACGGCAATGGATGGGCCGCTGAAATCCAGTGGGATTACCGCCGCCATTACCTGAAGAGCATCGCCGGCGCGACCTACGACGGCGACTTTGCATCGAATGTGCTGTTCGTCAACGGCTACTACCGCTTCAACAAGGTGGGCTCCTTCCGCCCCTTGATCGGGGCAGGCATCGGCTGGGCGCAGGAAACCGACATCGACATCGCGCGCAACGGCCAGGAGCTGAGTTACAGCAGGTCAGGCGGCATGGCGGTTCAGGCCATCGTTGGCGGGGAAATGGACCTGGCCAAAAAGTGGAGCCTGGTCGGTGATGTGCGATGGATGCGCATCAACTCGGGCAGCTTCAAGGCCGAAAACACGGCGGCTGGCGCGACCCTGCTGGGCCAACCAAAATACCAGCCGGTGTCCGTGAATCTGGGCATCACCTACAAGTTCTGATCGCGTGCCAAGAATCCTGCTGGTTGAGGATCATCCGCGCCTGGCCGAAAGCATCCGCATCGCGCTGGAGCGCAACGGCATGGCTTGCGACGTTGTGGCCAGTCAACGGCAGGCCACTGCAGCCATGGCCGTTGCGCAGTACGCTGCGCTGATTCTGGACAGAACCCTGCCCGACGGCGACGGCTTGGACTTGCTGGCCCAGCTTCGTGCGCTGCGCGAGCCCATCCCGTGCATGGTGCTGACGGCGCGCGACGGCCTGTCGGACCGGGTGCACGGCCTTGAAGCGGGAGCCGACGACTACCTGACCAAGCCCTTTGAGCTTGAGGAACTGCTGGCGCGCACACGGGCACTGCTGCGTCGCACGCCCACCTGGTCGCCCAGCGAGATCACGTTTGGCGACCTGCGCGTCGTGCCGCAAACCAGTTCGATGCATGTGGCCCACTCCAGAATCGTCCTGCCGTCGTCCGAGCTGCAGATTCTTGTGACGCTGGCGCAGCACGAGGGCCAGGTTGTGCGGCGTACGGCGCTCGAGACCGCCGCCTGGGGCTTGTCCACCGCCGTCACCCCCAAGGCCCTCGACGTGGCCGTGCATCGCCTCCGAAGTAAGCTGTCGTCCATGGGGTCCCAAGTGGTGATCGTCAACTCGAAGGGGATTGGCTATGCGCTGGCATTCGGTAAGGAGCACTAGTCTCGCCCTGCGACTTGCACTCACCCTTGCCATCTCGCTGGCCGTCATCACGACGGTGTACCTGCTGACGCGCTCCGTGATTGCAGAGCGGTTCTCTGATCTTCTGGTGCTGCAAAGCCTCAAGGGCCAGGCCACCGACATCGCCGAAGGCATCCACATCAACCCGGCAACCGGTCAGGTGTCTGTGGCACTCGAGCCAGCGGATGCCTTCGGCTTTGATGCGTACTACGCCAATCTGCAGTACCGCGTGCTCAACAGCAAGGGCGAAGTGCTTGCGTCTTCGATGGACCGGCTGGACACCCTGCTGCCGGGCGTGGCGCTGGAGGCGCAGTCGGATTTCTACACGCGGGCCATGGTGGGCGGCATCGACTTCCATGTGTTCATGACCCGGCACCGCGCAGGCAACGATGTGTTCACCATCCAGCTCGGTCGAAGCGATGGTTTCGCCCAGCTCGCCAACGAGGCCATCACCCCCGCCGTGGCCGAATCCATCGGCTTTGTGGCGTTGATCGCCGTGCTCACGATGTCCACGCTGGGTTACCTGAGCATTCGCAGCGTGCTGCGTCCCATACGCGCGCTCAGCCGGACGGCAAGTTCACTGGATCAGACCAACCTGTCTGCACGACTGCCCGACCGCGAACTGCCTGCTGAAATCAAGCCCCTGATTGCAGCGTTCAACGGGGTGCTCGATCGGCTTGAAAGCTCTTTCTCCAGCCAGCAGCGTTTTTTTGCGAATGCTGCCCATGAGCTGAAGACCCCGATTGCCCTGCTGCGCGCGCAGCTCGAGACAGGCCCTGTCAAGGTGCCCGATCAGGTGCTTCATGGCGTGGACGCCATCGGCCGCACGGTCAATCAGCTTCTGCACATGGCCGAGATTTCGGGTGGGCGGCCGCGCCGCCTGCAGCCCGTCGTGGTGGCCGACATCGCGCAACAGGCCGCCCGGTTTTTGTCGTGGCGTGCAGAACGCTCTGCGGTGACGATCCACATCAAGGAAGTGAACGGAACCGACATCCAGCTGCAGGCCGATCCGGGCGAACTGTTTGTTTTGTTCAAGAACATCCTGGAAAACGCCGTGGATTTTTCGCCGGCTGGCGGCGCCATCGTTGTGCGCATTGCGCCCGATGGTTTTGAGGTGGAAGACCAGGGGCCCGGGGTCCCGCCAGAACACCGCGACAGGGTGTTCGATCGCTTCTGGCGGGGCGGTCAGACAGACAGGGCAGGATCCGGGCTGGGATTGGCCATTTGCCACGAGGTCGCGCAAGCTCACGGCTGGCACATCGCGTGTGGCGGTTCGCACACCGGTGGCGCAGTGCTCAGGGTGCGCACCGCCTGAGGCCTCACAGCGCCTTGGGCAAGCCCTGTGCCAGAAAGTCGTACACCGCCCGGATGCGCGGGCTGGTGCGGATTTCGCGGTGCACCGCCAGCCACACCGGCAGCGGCGCGATCTTCAGCATGGGCAGCAGCGGTACCACCGCCGCGTCGGTGCGCAACAGGTGGTCACTCACAAAGCCCACGCCCAAGCCGGCGCGAACGGCCTGCCACACCGCGATCAGGTCGTCGGTGCGAAACTGAAACTGCTCGCGCGTGACCGCCATGCCCCCGGCGGCAAAGCCCTTGAGCGTGTCGTCACTGCGGTCACCGCCGATCAGCTCGTGCGTCAGCAAATCGGCCGGTTGCCGGGGTACACCACGGCGGCGCAGGTAATCCTGATGGGCACAGGCGCGCAGCATCACCTTGCCCACGCGGCGCGCCACCACGGTGGCCTGGTCGGGTGGCACCATGCGCACCGCAATGTCGGCCTCGCGCTTGAGCAGGTTGCTGACCGCATTGCTGGCCACCAGTTCCACCTGCACCTCGGGCAGGGCCTGCCGCATCTGCGCCAGCAACGGCGGCAGCACAAAGCACGCCACGGGCTGGCTGGCGGTGATGCGCACGCTGCCTGCGGTGCTGCGCGCGGCCCCCGTGACGCTGCGCGCCAGTTGGTCGGCGCCGGCCTGCATGGCGCGGGCCGAATCGGCCAGGCGCAGCGCGGCCTCGGTGGGCAACACGCCGCGCCCGGTGCGCTCGAACAGCACCACCCCCAACTGGCCTTCCAGTTCGGCAATGTGCCGCCCCACCGTGGGCTGGCTGGATCGCAGCTGCCGCGCCGCGCCCAGCAGGCTGCCCTGGTCAAGCACCGCCAGAAAGGAGCGAACCAGCGACCAATCAAACGAGGTATTCATGAATGAAATCCAGAAGTACGCAGATCATCAATTGTGTGGTGGTGGATGCGTTCGCACAATCCTGTTCATCGCAAACGGGGGCGACGCCATGCATCGGTGCACGGCGTCCGCTGCCCACAAGGAGGACATGACCATGCAACGCAGAAACTTCATCCGGCTGGCAGGCGGCGGCGCCGTGCTGGCCGCCACCGTCCCGCTTGCGGGCTGCAGCAGCGCCCTGCCCGAGGCGGCTGTGCAGCCCTGGCGCAGCCCCGACCGCGAGGCCGACACGCGGCGCTTCATGCTGGCCCACGCGCTGCTGGCGCCCAACCCGCACAACCTGCAGGCGTGGATGGCCGATCTGCGCGAACCCGGGCGCATCCACCTGAACTGCGACGGCGCGCGGCTGCTGCCCGAGACCGACCCCTTTGGCCGACAGGTCCTGATCGGCTGCGGCGCCTTTGTGGAGCTGGCGGTGATCGCCGCTGCCCAGCGCGGCGTTGCGGTGAAGGTGGAGCTGTTTCCGGATGGCGCACCCGCCGACCAGGAACTGCCCAAGGGCAGCCGTGTGGCCACGCTGGTGCTGGGTGAGCCGGGCAGCGCGCCGGCCGACCCCTTGTTTGCCCAGATCACGCGCCGGCATACGCGCAAGACCGCCTACGCCAGCGATCGTGCGCTGCCCGAGGCGCTGGTGCGCGGCTGGGGCGAGACGGCCACCCGCTTCGGCCTGCGCAGTGGTGTGGCCAGTGGCGCGGCCGCCATGGACCCGATCCGCCGCATCACCCGCGAGGCCTACGAGATCGAGGCCATCACGCCGCGCACCTGGCTTGAATCCGCGCGGCTGATGCGCATCGGGCCGCAGGCCATCGCCGCCAACCGCGACGGCATCAGCCTCAACAGCCCGATGGTGCGGGCGTTGCACACGGTGGGGATGTTCGATCCGATGGAGGTGCCCACGCGGGGCAGCGACTCGCTCAAGCGCGTGATGGACCGCTGGGTGCCCTTCGAGACGGCCAGCGGCTTCCTGTGGCTGGCCAGCCCGGACAACCGTCGGCCGACCCAGGTGGCCACTGGCCGCGCCTATGTGCGCGCGCACCTGCAGGCCACAGCCGCAGGTGCAGACATGCATCCGCTGTCGCAAGCGCTGCAGGAGTTCCCCGAGATGCGCGGTCCGCGCGAGGCGCTTCATGGCGTGCTGGGCCTCAGCACCACAGGCGAGACCTTGCAGATGCTTTCGCGCGTGGGCTTTTCCACCGAACCGCGCGGACCCAGCCCGCGCCGCAACCTGGATTCGCTGCTGCGCGCCTGAAAGGCTGGGTCTGGCAGGCTGAGGTGAGCTGTGCGATAAACGGCGGGCCGTTCAACCGTCCCGCGTTCATCGCCGCCGCCGCCTCATGGAGTTCCTGTTTCCCCTGCTCGCGCTGGCCGCGGGTTTCCAGATCCTCAAGGGTCGCGAGCAGCGCCGTCGCATCCAGTTGCTGGGGCGCTACCTCGAGCAGTACCGCGTCGAGAAGCTGATGCAGACGCTGCTCGAGGGCTACCTGCGTGCCCTGGGCGAAGACGATGCCGAGCGCCGGCGCGGCATCTGGAGCATGCTGAAGTCGGCCGAAGAAGAACTGCGCGACCAGGTCAGGCGCCTGGCCGACGATTTTTCGAACGTGTGGGGCGACCATGCGCTGGTGAGCACGCTGCCGGTGGCCCTGCCCTACGCCGACAAGCTGTTTCCGCGCGCCACGTTCGACATGCGCCGCGCGCTGGAGATCCACGCCCGCGGCATCGATGCCGTGGTGCAAAACGCGGCGCAGCGCTCGGAGCGCGACAACGCCTACATGCTCACCTCGGAGGTGCTGCTGCTGCAGCACACCTGCCACTGGTTTTGCCGATCACGCACCGTGGCCACCGCCCGACTGCTGCGCGCGCACCAGACGCACTACGCGCAGGTGATTGGCGCGGTGTCTGCCGAAACGCGCGAGGCCTACCAGCAGCTGCTGGTGCGCTGACGGCGCCGCGGGCATCAGCCCTGCTACCCCTGCTGAGCTTGCCAATCGGTGTGGAACTGCCCCGGGCGGTCGATGCGCTGATAGCCGTGCGCGCCAAAGAAGTCGCGCTGTGCCTGCAGCAGGTTGGCGGGCAGGCGTTGCGACCGCAGGGCGTCGTGGTAGGCCAGCGCGCTCATCATGGCCGGCAGGGCCACGCCCGCGCGGGCGCCCAGTGACACCACCTCGCGCAGGTCTTGCTGCGCGGTGGCCATGCGCGCTGCCAGGGGCGCGTCCAGCAGCAGATGCGCCAGCGCAGAGTTGCGTTCATGCGCCTGGCGAATGTCTTCGAGCAGCCGCGCGCGAATGATGCAGCCGGCCCGCCAGACCGACGCG
Organism: Burkholderiaceae bacterium; assembly: GCA_046091865.1. Taxonomy (GTDB): domain Bacteria; phylum Pseudomonadota; class Gammaproteobacteria; order Burkholderiales; family Burkholderiaceae_C; genus JBDLRH01. Next base: position 9,109 of record JBJTCL010000026.1, read on the forward strand.
ATAGTCGACAGCGACAGCCCCCAGCGGTGCTCGGCATCGGCGGCGCGCAACAGGCTCAGGCCCTGGGCGTAGGCGCACACCTTGGCGGCCCACAGCGCGCCCTCGAGCCAGGCGAGCACCTGCGCACGATCGGTTGCGGACACGGCCGCGCCCACCACGGCACCCGCTCCGCTCAGCAAGGCCGACGCTTGCATGCGTTCGCTCTTCATCGCGCTCAGCGAACGCGCAAACACCGCCTGCGCAATGGTGGGCACTGGTGTGCCCAGGTCCAGCGCCACCTGGCTGGTCCACTTGCCGGTGCCTTTTTGTTCGGCGGTATCCAGAATGCAGTCCACCAGCGCCTGACCGGTGTCGGGGTCGTTGCGCTCAAGAATGTCGGCGGTGATCTGGATCAGGTAGCTCTCCAGCGGGCCGTCGTTCCAGCGGCGAAACACCAGCGCCATCTCGCGCGCTGGCATGCCCAGAAGGTCGCGCATCAGCGCATACGCCTCGCAGATCAACTGCATGTCGGCGTATTCGATGCCGTTGTGCACCATCTTCACAAAGTGGCCTGCGCCCTCGGGGCCGATCCATTCGCAGCACGGTGCGCCGTCACCGGCGCGTGCGGCCATGGCCTGCAGCATCGGGCGCAGCACGGGCCAGGCGCGCTCGTCGCCGCCAGGCATCAGTGCCGGGCCCCACAGTGCGCCCCGCTCGCCGCCGCTCACGCCCATGCCCACGTAGTGCAGGCCGCGCGCCTGTGCCGCCTGCAAGCGGCGCCGCGTGTCGGCATGGTGGGTGTTGCCGCCGTCGATCACGATGTCACCGGCCTGCAGCAGCGGTGTCAGCGCATCCAACACCGCATCCACCGCCGCACCAGCGGGCACCATCATCAGGATGCGGCGTGGTCGCTGCAGCGCGGCCACCAGTTGCGCCAGGTCGTCGGCCGCATGCGCGTTCAGCCCGCGCGTGCGATCGGCAAAGCGCTGGCGCTTGGCAGCGTCGGCATCAAAGCCGCACACCGCCAAGCCGTTGCGCTCGGCATTGAGCGCAAGGTTCTCGCCCATCACCCCCAGGCCGATCAGGCCCAGGGTGCAGGACAGCGCAGGTGCCGGCATGGCCCGTGGGCGCTCAGGCCAGCGCGTCGCTGAAGGCGATCTGCACCTTGAGCGAACGGCTCTTGTCGGCCGCCAGCTCAAAGGCCTCCAGCGCACGGTGCAGCGGCAGCACGCTGGTGATGACCGGGCTGCCGTCGATCAGGCCTTCGTTGAGAAAGCGCACCGCAGTGGCAAATTCCGGATGGAAGCGGAAGGTGCCGCGCAGGTCCACCTCTTTGGCGACGAGTTGCGTCATCGGCAGGCTGATGTCGCCGCCCATGCCCACCGTCACCAGCACGCCGCGCGGCGCGATCACGTCCAGCGCCAGCCGCAGTGCCGCCTGCGCGCCCGAGGCCTCGAACACGGTGTCAAACTGGCCCTTGTCGCGCTTGTAGGCGTCCATGCGCTCGGGCTCGCGCGCGAGGTTGATGGTTTCGTCGGCGCCCATGTCGGCCGCGCACTGCAGCGGCCGGTCGGCCAGGTCGGCCGCCACGATGCGCCCGGCACCGGCGCGACGCAGCGCACCGATCAACAGCGAGCCGATCGGGCCGCAGCCGGTCACCAGCACTTGCTGGCCCAGCACGCTGCCGGCGCGCGCCACCGCATGCAAGCCCACCGACAGCGGCTCGGCCAGCGCGGCGTGCGACAGGCTCAGGTGGTCGGCAATCGGATGCGCCTGATGGCTTTCGATCACCACTTGTTCGCTGAACGCGCCCTGGATGTGCGGAAACGGCATGGCGCTGCCAAAGAAGCGCATGTTCAGGCAGTGGTTGTGGTGGCCGCGCTGGCAAAAGCGGCAGTGGCCGCAGGGCCGCGACGGCGAGATGGCCACGCGCTGGCCCTTGTGCAGGCCGCTCACGCCCGCGCCGGTGTGTTCCACCACGCCCGACACCTCGTGGCCCAGGGCCATGGCCTCGCGGATGCGCACCGTGCCAAAGCCGCCGTGCTGCTGGTAGTGCAAGTCCGAGCCACAGATGCCGCCGTAGGCCACCTGCACGCGCAGCTGTTGCTCGCCCGGCTCGGGGGTGGGCAGGTCTTCGATGCGCAGGTCGCGCGCGCCGTGGCAGACGATGGATTTCATGGCAGATTTCTCCGCAGGCAGAACGCGCGCAGCTTACAGGGTGGCCGTCACGCCGCCGTCGACATACAGGATGTGGCCGTTGACGAAGGCCGACGCATCGCTGGCCAGGAACACCGCGGCCCCGCCCAGGTCGGCCAGGTCGCCCCAGCGGCGGCTGGGCGTGCGCCCCACCAGCCAGGCGCTGAAGGTGGGGTCATCCACCAGCTTCTGGTTGAGCTCGGTCTTGAAGTAACCCGGGCCAATGCCGTTGACCTGCAAGCCCAGCGGGCCCCAGTCGATGGCCATGCCCTTGGTCAGCATCTTCACCGCGCCCTTGCTGGCGGTGTAGGGCGCGATGCCGGGGCGGCCCAGTTCGCTTTGCACCGAGCAGATGTTGATGATCTTGCCGCGCTGGCGCGCGATCATGTGCCGCGCCACCGCCTGGCCCACGTGGTACACGCTGTCCAGGTTGGTGCGCATCAGCGTGTGCCAGTCGCGCTCGTCGTAGTCTTGCAGCGGGCCGCGGATCTGCATGCCGGCGTTGTTCACCAGAATGTCGATCGGGCCGTCGGCCTCGATCTGCGCCACCGCATCGCGCACCGCCTGGCCGTCGGTCACATCGAACACGCTGGTGTGCACCGCCAGGCCACGCGCCGCCAGCCCCTGCGCCGCCTGCGCCAGCTTGTCGGGCGTGCGGCCGTTCAGGATCACCTGCGCGCCGGCTTCGCCCAGGACCTGTGCGATGGCCAGGCCGATGCCGGCCGACGAGCCGGTGATGAGCGCGCGGCGGCCGCGCAACTGAAAAGCGTCAAGGATGCTCATGGGGACCTTACTTCATCAACAGCCACTTGAGCGGCACCATCACGAGGCTGGGAAAGGCAATCAGCAGGCCCATCACCACCACCTGAGACATCAGGAAGGGCATCACGCCGCGGATCACGTCGTGCATGGGAATGCGCCCCACGCCGCACACCACGTTGAGCACCGTGCCCACCGGCGGCGTCAGCAGGCCGATGGCGTTGTTGATGATGAACAGCACCCCGAAGTACACCGGGTCGATGCCGGCCTGGCGCACCAGCGGCATCAGCACCGGTGTGAGGATCAGCACCGTGGGCGCAAAGTCAAGCGCGGTGCCCACCACCATCACCAGCAGCATCAGCATCACCATCAGCAGCTTGGGGTTGTCGATGAAGGGCCGCATCAGCTCGACGATCTGGTTGGGGATGTTGGCCACCGTCAGCAGCCAGGCGCTGACCAGCGCGGCGGCCACCAGGAACATCACCACCGATGAGGTTTTGGCGGCGGTGAGCACGATGCCGTAGAGATCACGCACGCGGATCTCGCGGTAGATGAACAGGCCCACGAATAGCGAATACACCACCGCTACCACGGCCGCCTCGGTGGGCGTGAAGATGCCCATCTTCATGCCGCCGATGATGGTGACGGCCAGCAGGTACGACCAGAACGCGTTCAGCGTGACCTTGAAGCGCTGGCGCATGGGCACCCGCTCGGACACCTTGACCTGGTCCTTGCGCGCCACCAGCGCCCAGGTGATGACCAGCGCCAGCCCCATCAGGATGCCGGGAAAGATGCCGGCCATGAACAGCTTGGAGATCGACACGCCGCCGATCACGCCGAACAGCACGAAGCCGATGGACGGCGGAATGACCGGCGCGATGATACCGCCCGCGGCGATCAAGCCGGCCGAGCGGTCCATGCGGTAGCCGGCCTCGCGCATCATGGGCAACAGCACGGCGGCCAGCGCTGCGGTGTCGGCCACCGCAGAGCCCGACAGGCTGGCCATCACGATGGCGGCAAACACCGCCACATAGCCCAGGCCGCCGCGCAGGTGACCCACCCAGACCATGGCCGATTCGACGATGCGACGGCTCATGCCGCCGGCGTTCATCAACTCGCCGGCCAGCATGAAGAACGGCACCGCCATCAGCGGAAAGTTGTCGGCGCCACTGATGAGGTTTTGCGACACGATCTGCGTGTCGAAGTTGTCCAGGTGCAGCATCAGCGCCACGCCCGAGACGATCAGCGCAAAGGCCAGCGGCATGCCCAGCGCCATGGCCGCCAGCAGCGACCCGAGGAAGACAAGCACGGTCACTTGTGGGCGTCCTTCACATGCGCCTGCGCGGTGTCTTCAGAGTCCTGCACCTGGATCAGGTCGGACTCGCGGAACTGCCCGCGTGCCAGCCCGACGAGCTTGCCCAGCACCATCAGGCCCATGGCCACGCTGGTGATGTAGCCGATGCCGTACACCCAGCTCATGGGGAGCTCGAGCACCGGCGAACGGGTCGAGGCATTGATGCCGTGCTGCTTGAAGGTGCCGTAGAACATCAGCACGCAGCAGCCCAGCATCAGCACGTTGGAGATGGCAAACGCCGTTTTCTTGCCGCGCACGCCCAGCCGGCGCACCAGCGAGTCCAGCCCCAGGTGGGCGTTGTCGCGCATGGTGACGATGGCACCCAGAAAGGTGATCCAGATGAACAGGTAGCGCGACAGCTCTTCGGAGCTGATGATGCCGTCGTTGAAACCGTAGCGCAGCACCACGTTACCGAACACCATGATGACCATGAGCGAGAGCATGGCCACCAGGGTGACTTCGGCAACGCGGAAGAAGAGGTCGGTGAGCTTTTTCATCGGGGGCCGACCACTCCTGGGGCCTTACTTGGTGTCTTCGATCGCCTTGAGCAGCGCCGGGCCATTCTTCTCGGCAAAGGTCTTGGCGATCTCGGCCGACACGATGCGCTGGAACGGCGCCATGTCGACGTTCTCGATTACCTGCATGCCCGACTTCTTGAGGTCGGCCACCACGCGGGCGGCGTTTTGCGCATTCAGGTTGCGCTGGAAGGTGGCGGCTTCGCGCGCAGCGTCCACGACGATCTTCTGGTAGTTCGCCGGCAGGCTGTCGAACTTGGCCTTGTTCATCGCCACCACCAGCGGCGAATACACATGGTTGCTCACCGTCAGGTGCTTTTGCACCTCGTAGAACTTGGACGACCAGGTGACGTTGATCGGATGCTCCTGCGCATCAAACGTGCCGTTTTCCAGCGCGGTGTACAGCTCGGCAATCGCCATCGGCGCGGGGTTCATGCCCAGCAGGCGGAAGGCCTGGATGTGATACGGGTTGGGCGTGGAACGGATCTTCAGGCCCTTCAGGTCATCGGGCTTGGTGACCGAACGCTTGTTGTTGGTGAAGGCGCGCCAGCCGTTTTCCCAGTAGGCCAGGCCCTTCAGGCCGTGCGCGCCCAGCTCGTTCAGCACGCCGGTGCCCACCGGGCCGTCGAGCACGGTGTAGGCATGCTGCGCGCTGCGGAACACAAAGGGCAGCTCCATCGCCGCGGTGTTGGGCACGATGCCGTTGAAGTTGGACGCACCGCTGGAGACGATGTCAATCGTGCCGCCGCGCGTGCCGTTGATCATGGCCGCGTCGTTGCCCAGCTGGTTGGCCGGAAAGATGGTGATCTCCACATCGCCGTTGGTGCGCTGCTTGACCAGTTCGGCCAGCTTCATCGCGGCCGCGTGCTGGCCGTCGGTGGTGTTGACCGCGTGGCCCATCTTCAGGTTGAACTTGGCCGCCATGGCGGCGCTGCCCATGGCCGCAATCAGGCCGGCGATCAGAAGGCGTGAAATTTTTCTGGTGTGTTTCATGGTGTGTCTCCTCGGTGGATCGGTTGTTTTCAGGGGGCAGTGCACTCACGTCGGCACTGATGACGGTGGGAACGGCATGGCGGCAACACGCTGGCAGGCTCATGAAGGCGGCTCGGCCGCGGTGCAGGGCACGACGCCGGGTTCAGCCTGCAGGGCTTGCAGGGCCTGCACCGCCTCGTCAACCAGATCGTTCACAGGGCGGTCGATGCCCAGCCGCAGCACATCGCGCTCGTGCGCATCGGGGCGCTCCAGCGTGTTGAACTGGCTTTGCAGCAGCGCCACCGGCATGTAGTGGCCGGCGCGTTGCGCCACGCGGCGGGCGATCAACTCGAACGGCCCGTCCAGGAACACAAAGCGCACATCGGCCGCATGACGGCGGATGCAGTCGCGGTAGCTGCGCCGCAATGCCGAGCACGCCACCACCACGCCCGCGCCGTGGGTCTGGGCAGCCAGCCGCTGGCCGATGCGCTCCAGCCAGGGCCAGCGGTCTTCGTCCGTCAGCGGCTGGCCGGCCCTCATGCGCGCCACGCTGGCCGGCAGGTGCAGGTCATCGCCGTCGATCATCTGCAGGTCCAGGCGCTGCGCCAGCGCCGCCCCCACGGTGGACTTGCCGCAGCCCGAAACACCCATGACCACCAGCTTCAGCGTCATCGTCATCGGGCGTGTGCAGACGGCTCAGGCCTTGGCCCCGAGCGTGGCCTTGCGCGCCGCCACCCATTCGGGCACCGGCGTGACAAGCGGCTGGCCGTCCACGCCCGCCTTCAGGTTGGCAAAGGCCAGATCGGCCATGGCCTGACGGGTTTGCGCGGTGGCACTGGCGGTGTGCGGGCTCAGCACCACCTGCGGCATCTGCTTGAGTTCATCCGGCACATGCGGCTCGTTGGCGAACACATCCAGCCCGGCGCCGGCAATGGTGCCTGCGCGCAGCGCATCGATCAGTGCGGCCTCATCGACCACGCTGCCGCGCGCCACGTTGATCAAAAAGCCTTGCGGGCCCAGTGCGGCCAGCACCTCGGCGTTGATCAGGTGGCGCGTGCCCGCGCCGCCCGGCGTGATGGCCACCAGAAAGTCCGACTGGCGCGCCAGATCCACCGGGCTGCCCACAAACGCAAAGGGCAGATCGGCCTTGGCGGTACGCGCGGTGTACGCAATCGTCATGCCGAAGGCCTGGGCCCGCTGTGCAATCGCCTGACCGATGCGGCCCATGCCCACGATGCCCAACCGCGCACCGCTGACCTTGCGGCCCAGCGCCAGCGGCCCCTGTGGCCAGCGCCCGTCGCGCACGAAGCGGTCGGCCTCAGCGATGCGCCGCGCCACCGCCAGCATCAGCGCCATGGCCAGGTCGGCCACGTCCTCGCTCAGCACGCCGGGGGTGTGGGTGACGGGCACGCCGCGCTCGATGGCTGCGGGCACATCCACACCGTCGTAGCCCACGCCGAACACCGACACCACCCGGGCGGCGGGCAGCCGCTGCAGCAAGGCGCGCGGCACGCTGGATTCGCCCGATGCGGCCACCGCCACGATGCGGGGCGCCAGCGCATCGAAGGCGGCGGGGTCGAGTTCGTGGGTGCGATCGTGCACCGTGTACAGGGTGTCCAGCGCTTGCCGGAACAGGGGGTGCAGCCTGGCAACGGCCAGAACGTCGGGCTTGGACAAGACAGATGGCGTCGGGTGACGACGCTCGAAAGTGCGATGACCCCACAGACTAGCGGGTCAATGGGTGGGGCGGGCTTGGGACTAACCCCCGTGCCGGGTGTCGCCGGGGTGTCTGCCCCGGCCTGTCAACGCTGGGCTCAGGGCCGCGACACCAGGTTGAGGAGGCTGCGGCCTTCGCTCAAGCGGCAAATGTTGTCGGCCAGCGTCTGCTGGCGGCGCTGCACCGTGCCCTGCGTCCAGCCCGACATGTGCGGCGTCATCAGCACGTTGTCCAGCGAGGCAAAGTCCAGCCGCGAGGGGGCGGCCGTGGTCTGGCCGGCAGCGGGGTACTGGTACCAGGTGTCGATGACTGCACCGCCTATGCGCCGCTGTTGCAGCGCATCGAACAGTGCCTGTTCATCCACCACCGGGCCACGCCCCACGTTCACCAGCAGCGCGTGGGGCCGCATGCAGGCCAGCGCCTGCGCCCCCACCAGAGCGCGGGTGTTGGCCGCCAGCGGCAGTGTCACCACCACCGCGTCGCAGGTGGCCATGAAGGCATCGAGCTCACTCAGCGGCCAGGCCTGGTCGACGCTGTCATCGGCCACGGCGCTGCGGTTGCAGGCATGCACGCGCATGCCGAAGGCCTTGGCCCGCTGCGCCAGCGTTTGTCCGATATGCCCAAAGCCGATCACGCCCAGCGTTTGCACGCCCAGCTCGGTGCGCAGCGAATTGGCAGCACCCGCCCAGAAGGTCCACCGCTGCGCGCGCAGGTCGGCGTCGGCTTGCTGCAGCGGCACATGGCGCGCCAGCAGCGCCGCCATCACGTACTCGGCAATCGCCGGCTCGTGGCCAAAGCAGTTGCACAGGCTGCAGCCGGCGGGCAGCAACTGCGCATCGATGGCGTCGGTACCGGCAGCGGGTGCGTGGTAGAGCCTGGCTTGCGCGGGCACCGGCATGCCCTGCACCAGACGGATGCCGACGATCACGTCGGCCTGTTCGAACTGCGCTCGCTCGTCGGCGGACGACAGGTCATCGGCCAGCACCGCGATGGGGTGCCGGGTACCGATCAGCGATTCCAACCCCGGCCGGAACTGGCTGGCGTTGGTGCCATGGAAAACGATGCGCAGGGATGCAGGGGTCATGGGCTGGCCGACAGGTCGCTGGCAGGCGCGGATGCCTGCGGCCAGTGTATTCAAGCCAGCCGTTGCGGCGGCGCCAGGCGGTAGCTGGCCGGTGTGCGGCCCAGCTTGATGGGCGAGGCCACGCCGCGGTAGTCGTCGATCTGCACCACCATGCCGCGGTGCTGCGTGTGCGCATCGGCCAGCGCCGAGGCCACGTCCTGGATCGGCGCGCAGGGCACGCCCTCGCGCACCAGCTGCTCGGCCAGCGGCTTGCATTCAAAGCGCGCCAGCGCGGCCTCCAGCCGCTCCTTCAGGGCCACACGGTTCACCGTGCGCTGGCCGTTGCTGGCAAACCGTTCATCGGCCAGCAGGTCGCCGGCGCCGATGCGGCGGCACAGCGTGGCGAACTGCTTGTCGTTGCCCACCGCCAGAAAGATCTTGTCGGTGGCGGTGGCAAAGGTGTCGTAGGGCGTGATGTTGGGGTGCGCATTGCCGCTGCGCCCCGGAATGCGCCCGTCCATCAGGTGGTTGGCCGCATGCGGATGCAGCAGCGACAACCCGGCGTCGTACAGCGCCACTTCAACAAACTGCCCCTGCCCGCTGCGCGCGCGCTCGAGCAGCGCAAAGCTGATGCCCAACGCGGCGTTCAGGCCGGTGACCATGTCCACCACCGGCAGGCCCACCCGCAGCGGTTCGCCGCCGCGCGCATCGGGCTCGCCGTTGACGCTCATGATCCCCGACAGCGCCTGGATGGCCGCGTCGTAGCCCGGCAGGCCACCCATCGGGCCATCGGCGCCGAAACCGGTGACGCGGCAGTACACCAGCCGCGGAAAGCGCGCCTTCAGCACCTCGTAGCCCAGGCCCCACTTCTCCATGGTGCCGGTCTTGAAGTTCTCCACCAGCACGTCGGCGTCGGCCAGCAGGGCCAGCAGCGCCTCGCGTTGGGCGGGCTCGGTCAGGTCCATGGTGCAGCCGCGCTTGTTGCGGTTCAGCCCCTGAAAGTACGACGCGGTGCCCTGCGCATTGAAGGGCGGGCCCCAGCCGCGCGTCTCGTCGCCCACCGGTGGTTCCACCTTGAGGACATCGGCGCCGTGGTCGGCCAGGATCTGGGTGCAATACGGCCCGGCCAGCACGCGCGACAGGTCGATGACGCGCAGGCCGTTCAGGCTGCCTTCAGCGATCGGCAGGGGGTGGCGAGAGGTGTTCATGAGCGATGGGTGTTCAGATGCTGCTGCAGCGCCTGCAGGCACGCGGCATTGCTGTCGGTCATCAGCCAGTGGCTGGCCTCGGGCAGTTCCAGCAGCGTGGCCTGGGGCAGGCGCGATGCGATCAGGCGACCGTTGGCCGGCGGGATCAGCTCGTCCTGCAGGCCGTGCATCACCAGCGTGGGCGCCTGCACTTGCGGCAGCTGTGCGTACACCGACCAGTAGATCAGGCCAAACAGCTGCGCCTGGTATTCGCGTGCATCGGGCTGGTTGGCCAGGCGCACCAGCGCGTCTTCCTCGAACAGCGCATCGGGCGTGTGCAGGCCGTAGGTGTGCGGGCGCATGCGGCGCAGGCTTTCGTCGGCCGACATGTGCGCCTTGGCAAACAGCAGCTGGCGCACGCGCGGCGAGGCCTGCACCACCGACGGCCCGCCGGGGTGCGTGCCCAGCAGCGCGAGCGAGCGCACGCGCGACGGGTAATCGATAGCGAACTGCTGCGAGATCATGCCGCCCATCGAGAAGCCCACCACATGCGCGCTGGGCTCGCCGGCGGCGTCGAGCACCGCGGCCACATCGGCGGCCATGGTGGGCACGCGGTGCACCAGCGTGCTGCGCACGCGCGTTTGCCCGCTGCCGCGGTTGTCCAGCAGGATCACCCGGTGGGTGCGGGCCAGCTGCGGCGCGACGCGAAACCACATCGCCGAGCTGCAGCCCAGCCCCATGACCAGCACCACGGGCTCGCCCTTGCCCAGCGAGTTCCAGAAGATGCGCGCGTCGCGGCGATCGACAAAGGCCATGGCGCGTCAGTCCCGGGGAGCCCGCGCGGGCGCCAACGCTTCAGGCGTGCGCGGCATCAGTTGAGTTGCGACACAAACTTCGTGTTCAGGTAGCCGTCAAACGTCTCGGTACCGCCTTCGCTGCCCATACCGCTGTCGTTGATGCCGCCGAACGGCGTCTCGGCCAGCGCCAGGCCCAGGTGGTTGATGGACACCATGCCCGCGGCCAGGCCGGTGCTCAGCAGGTGCGCATTGCGGTTGGACTGGGTGAACACATACGAGGCCAGGCCATAGGGCAGGCTGTTGGCCCGCTGCAGCACCTCGTCCACCGACTTGAAACGCACCATGCCGGCCACCGGGCCAAACGGCTCTTCGGTCAGCAGCCGCGCGTTGTCGGGCAGGTCGGTAATCACCGTGGGCGCAAAGAAGTTGCCCACGCCCGGCATGGGCGCGCCGCCCACCAGCACGCTGGCACCGCGCTCGCGCGCATCGTCAATGAAGCCGGCCACCGCACCCACACGGCGCTGCTGCGCCAGCGGCCCCATCTGCGTGCCTTCGCTCAGGCCGTCGCCCACCTTCAGGGCCTTGGTCTTGTCGACAAAGCCGGCCACGAAGCGGTCGTACACGCCTTCCTGCACATAAAAGCGCGTGGGCGAGATGCACACCTGCCCCGCGTTGCGGAACTTGAACGACACCAGCGTCTTGAGCGCAAGATCCACGTCGGCGTCGTCGCACACGATCACCGGTGCGTGGCCACCCAGCTCCATGGTGCTGCGCTTCATCTGCGCTGCCGCTTTGGCGGCCAGCATCTTGCCCACCGCGGTGGAGCCGGTGAAGGTGATCTTGCGCACCACAGGGCTCGCCAGCAGATGCTCGGACACCTCCGACGGCACTCCCCACACGATGTTCAGCACGCCCTTGGGCAGGCCGGCGTCGTGAAAGATCTTGGCCAGTGCCACCACGGCGCTGGGCGCGTCTTCGGGGCCCTTGAGGATGACGCTGCAGCCCGCGCCCACGGCGGCCGACACCTTGCGCACCGCCTGGCTGAACGGAAAGTTCCACGGCGAGAACGCCGCCACCACGCCCACCGGCTCGCGCAGCACCGTCTGGCGCACGGCCTGGTTGCGCGCGGGGATCACGCGGCCGTAGATGCGGCGGCATTCTTCGGCGTGCCACTCGGCATGTTCGGCGCACGACATCACCTCGCCGGTGCTCTCGGCCAGCGGCTTGCCCTGGTCGAGCGTGATGCCGCGGCCGATCTCGGCGGCGCGCTCGCGCATCAATTCGCCAGCCTTGCGCAGCACCTTGCTGCGCTCCATCGGCGAGGTGCGCTTCCAGCTGTCGAAGGAGCGCGCGGCGGCAGCCAGCGCCTGGTTCAGGTCGTCGGTGGTGGCGTGCGGCAGCTTGCCCACCACCTGATGGGTGGCCGGGTTCAGGATGTCCTGTTCCTTGCGGCCGCCGCCGTGGATGAATTCACCGTCGATGTAGAGGCTGAGCTGGGGGTAGGTCACGTCGGGGGTCCTGGGTTCAGAGGCTTCGTTGTCAGTGCAGTCGGGTCGGGTGGGGACGGGTCGGGTGCGTCAGGGTACCAGCACCGTGCGGCCCACCACGCGGCCGTGGTGCAGGTCCTGCATGGCGTCGTTAGCCTGGGCCAGCGGGCGCGTGTTCACCGGGATCGGCTTCATCTTCGTGCGCTTGACCAGGGCCACCAACTCCTGCAGTTCGGCCAGGGTGCCCACATAGCTGCCGTGCAGCGTGAGCGGCCGCATCGGGATCACCGGCAGCGCCAGCGTGAGGTCACCGCCCATCAGGCCGCAGATCACCGTGTGGCCACCGCGTGCCGAACACGCCATCGCGAGGCTGACGGTGGGCGTGGCACCCACCAGGTCGAGCACCGCACGCGCACCGCCGCCGGTGGCTTGCTGGATCTGCTGCACTGCGTCGGGCGCCTTGGCGTCCACCGCCAGCAGCGCGCCTGCGGCCAGTGCCGCTTCGCGCTTGACCGGGTCCAGGTCCACCACGATGGCGCCCTTGCCGCCCAGCGCCTTGAGCACCTCGATGGCCATCAGGCCCAGGCCACCCGCACCGATGATCACCACCGGGTCGGTGGTGATGCGATCGCCCAGCTTCTTGAGCGCGCTGTAGGTGGTCACGCCCGCGCAGGCCAGCGGCGCGGCCTGTGCCGCGTCCAGGCCGTCGATGTCCACCAGATAGCGCGGATGCGGAACGATCACGTACTCGGCAAAGCCCCCAGGGCGCGCCACGCCCAGCGACTGCGGCTTGACGCAAATATTCTCTTCGCCGCGCTTGCAGGCCGCGCACTCGCCGCAGCCGATCCACGGATGCACCAGCGCCACGCGACCGGCCTGCACTCCACCGGCCTGTGCCGCTGCGGGACCCGCCGACACCACCTCGCCCACGATCTCGTGGCTGAGCGTCAGCGGCGGCTTGATGCCGCGATCAGCCAGCATGAGCTTCTTGCCGCCACCCAGGTCGTAGTGGCCTTCCCACAGGTGCAGGTCGGTGTGGCACACGCCGGCAGCACGCACCTTCAGCAGCACCTCGGTGCCTTGGGGTTCGGGGATGGGCTTGTCCACCAGTTCCAGGGGCTGGCCGTGATGAAGCACGCAGTAGCAACGCATTCGATGTCCTTGAAAAAAAGGCGTGTTGTGAAGACGAAATAAAGGCCGGGGCCTGCGCCGTGTCAGACCGAGCGCGGCGCCAGCCACGCGTCCAGCGCGGGCCACATGCGCAGCTCGGCACCGCGACCGGCCACCAGGCCCACATGGCCCCCCTTGAGGATGAGTTCCTGCTTGTCGGCGCTGCCCACGCGCTGCACCAGGTCGCGCGATGACGCATAGGGCGTGATGTGGTCGTCCTGCGCCAGCAGGTGCAAAAAGGGCACGCGGATGGCGCCCAGGTCGACCGCGCGGCCACCGATCTGCCAGCTGCCGTCCATCAGGCGGTTGTGGCGCAGGAAGTCGTTGACCATCTGGCGGAACACGCCGCCAGGAAACGGGATGTTGTCGGTCTCCCACTTGCCCATGCGCAGGTTGCTGCGCACCACGTCTTCCTTGTCGGCCTGGTTGAGCAGGTTCATCGCACCGGCGGCCTTGCCAAAGGGGCGCAGCGCGCGCAGGGCGTTCTGCACCCATTCGGCGGGCACGTTGCCGTGCTGGGCCAGCAGCGCTTCTTCGTCGAAGTCTTCGCCCATCCAGGCCTTGAGCGATTCGAGGCCGTCGCTGTTGACCGGCGTGGCCATGCACACCAGGTTCTTCAGCGGCGAGCGCGTGCCGCCCTGGGCCGACAGCGCCGCCCACAGCGCCGACAGCAGGCCGCCCACGCAGTAGCCGATGATCGACAGCTGCTTTTCGCCGCTGTGCTGCAGCACCTGCTGCACGCATTGCGGCAGCCGGTCGAGCACATGGTCTTCCAGTGTCAGGTGCTGATGCTCCTTGCGCGGTCGGCCCCACTCGATCATGTAGACGTCAAAGCCCTGCTTGAGCAGGAACTCCACCATGCTTTGCCCGGCCGTCAGGTCGAGGATGTAGGGCTGGTTGACCAGCGAGGTGACCACCAGCACCGGCACGCGGTAGACGCTGTCGCACTGCGGCCGGAAGTGGTGCAGCTTGAGCGTGCCCTGCGCGTAGATGGTGTCCTTGGGCGTGACGCCCAGCGGCCCGGTCAGGCCCGCCAGGTCGGCCGCGGGCAGGCCCATGCGTTCCAGCGTGCGCTGCACCGGGTTGGCCAGCGTGGGTACTGCGGCCGTTCGTTCGGAGGTGGGCATGGTGATGTGCCCCTCAGCCCTTGCTGCGCGGCGCGGGCTTGGGCCGGCGCGTGCGCTGGGGCTTGGCGGCCACCGCTGCGGCGGCTGCCGCCGTTGCGCTTGATGTCGGCGCGCTGGCCAGGGCCTGGCTGAGCTGCGACAGGGCGGCCGCCACCTGGGCCAGGCCGTCTTCCAGCCGACCCATGCGCTCGTCCAGCGCCTCGAAGTCGCTGCGCGACGGCAGGTTGGCTGCCGCCAGCGAGGCCTGGGCCAGTTCGGAGAACTGACGGTGCATCAGCTGCATCTCGCTGACCTGACGGTTCAGCGCATCGCCCATGCGCTCGTCCTTGAGCAGTTGCGACACGGTCTCGCTCCACTGGGCTTCGCTCTTGACGATCCAGTCGCGCCACATGCGTGCGGGGCTGAAGGCGTTCCAGTCGGGGGCTTGCGCGGGAGGGGTGGGGTTCATGGTCGATCTCGGCGTGCGGCCTTCAGGCCTTGAGGATGGTGCGACCACGGATGCGGCCGGCGCGCAGGTCTTCCAGCGCCTGCGTGGCGCTGGCCAGCGGCAGCGTGCCCAGCGGCAGCTCGGGCAGCACGCCGCTGCGCGCAATCTCCATGAGCTCCTGCATCTCCTGCAGGCTGCCGACATACGAGCCCTCCACGCTCACGGCCTTCATCGAGATCATGGCCGGGGTGATGGGGGCGGCGCCGCCAAAC
>JBJTCL010000027.1:0-15604 GCA_046091865.1 Burkholderiaceae bacterium
CCCTCGCTGGCCGATCGCATCAATGCCTACGAAGACCCGGTGCAGGCGCGCAAGAACTTCATCGCGCGCCAGCCCATGGGCCGCCTGGCGCAGGCCCACGAGATCGCGCCGCTGGTGGTGTTCCTGGCCAGCGATGAATCCACCTTCGTCACCGGCCAGTCGTACAACATCGACGGCGGCATGACCATCTGACATGAACCAGCTCGACTTCAAGGGGCGGCACGCCATCGTCACCGGAGGCGCCACCGGCCTCGGTTATGCCATCGCGCAGCGGCTGATCGCCTCGGGCGGCAGCATCACGCTGTGGGACCGCGACCTGCCCGGCGCACAACGCGCGGCCCAGGCCTTGGGCCAGGGTGCCGATGCGGTGCAGGTGGATGTGGCCGACCACGCCTCGGTGCAGGCGGCAGTGGCGGCCACGCGCAAGCGCCACCCGCAGGTGCATGCGCTGGTCAACAGCGCCGGCGTCACCGGCCCCAACACCAAGGTGTGGGACTACCCGGTGGACGCCTGGCGCCAGGTGATCGACGTCAACCTGAACGGCCTGTTTTATTGCTGCCGCGAGGTGGTGCCCTGGATGCGCGAACACGGCGCCGGGCGCATCGTCAATATCGCGTCGGTGGCGGGCAAGGACGGCAACCCCAACGCCAGCGCCTACAGCGCCAGCAAGGCGGCCGTGATCGGCCTGACCAAGTCGCTGGGCAAGGAACTGGCCGACACCGGCATCCGCATCAACTGCGTCACGCCCGCGGCGGTCAAGACGGCCATCTTCGACCAGATGACGCCCGAGCACATCCAGTTCATGCTGAGCAAGATCCCCATGGGCCGCTTTGGCCAGCCCGAGGAGATTGCCGCCATGGTGGCGTGGATGTGCACCGACGAATGCTCGTTTTCCACCGGCGCGGTGTTCGATCTGTCGGGCGGCCGCTCGACGTACTGAATCACTGCAAGGCTTTTCGTTTTCATCACAAGGAGACCCCATGAAACTCGTCCGCTATGGCAACCCCGGCAAAGAAAAACCCGGCCTGATCGACGCGCAGGGCCAACTGCGCGACCTGAGCAAGATCGTGCCCGACATCACGCCGGCGCTGCTGAGTGATGCGGCGCTGAAGAAGATCGCCAAGCTGGATGCGTTCAAGCTGCCGGCGGTCAAGGGCAAGCCGCGCATGGGCTGCCCGGTGTCGGGCATCCGCAAGTTCATCGCCATCGGCCTGAACTACTCCGACCATGCGGCCGAGGCCGGCATGCCCATCCCCAAAGAGCCCATCGTCTTCATGAAGGCGACCAGCTCCATCCAGGGCCCGGACGACGACGTGATGCTGCCCATGGGCTCCAAGAAGAGCGACTGGGAGGTGGAGCTGGGTGTGGTGATCGGTACCACCGCGCGCTACGTGTCGCAAAAGGACGCGCTCAATCATGTGGCCGGCTACTGCGTGATCAACGATGTCTCCGAGCGCGAATACCAGCTCGAGCGCGGCCCGCAGTGGGACAAGGGCAAGGGCTGCGACACCTTCGGCCCGATCGGCCCCTGGCTGGTCACGCGCGACGAAGTGCCCAACCCGCAGAAGCTGCAGATGTGGCTGGACCTCAACGGCCAGCGCGTGCAGGCCGGCAGCACCAAAACGATGATCTTCGGTGTGGCCAAGCTGGTGAGCTACGTGAGCCAGTTCATGACGCTGGAGCCCGGCGACGTGATCACCACCGGCACACCGCCCGGCGTGGGCATGGGCATGAAGCCGCCGGTGTTCCTCAAGCGTGGCGACGTGATGACGCTGGGCATCGAGGGCCTGGGCGAGCAGCGCCAGAAGGTGGTGGCCTTCAGCCTCAAGCGCTGACCGGCTGCCAGCGGCGCTCAGGTTGCGACGATGTTGCGATGAGGGTGAACCCGCGCCTGCCCTAGGCCGGTTCCCCTAATCGGCCCGGGGTTGCGCGCCCGCGCATGGCGCGCGCCGCCGCTTCGTGCAGAATAGAACGATCGTTCTTTTTTGCACGACGCCATGCGCAGCGACGAACCACAGGCGCCCGAACGGGGCGCCCGCGCCCAGCACAAGGGGCAACAGACCAAGGCCGCCATCGTGGATGCGGCCCTGGGCCTGGCCGCGCAGATCGGCCTGGAGGGCCTGTCCATCGGCGCGCTGGCCGAGGTGATGCGCATGAGCAAGTCGGGCGGGTTTGCCCACTTTGGCTCGCGCGAAGAACTGCAGATTTCCGTCATCCGCGAATACCACGCGCGCTTTGAGCACGAGGTGTTCTTTCCGGCCATGCAAGAGGGCCGCGGCCTGCCGCGCCTGCGTGCGCTGTTTACCAACTGGATGCGCCGCACCTCGGTGGAGATCGACTCGGGCTGCCTGTATATCGGCGGCGCGGTCGAATTCGACGACCGTCCCGGGCCGGTGCGCGACGCGCTGGTCAGCATGGTGCAGACCTGGCTGGACGCCATGCGCCGCGCGCTGCGCCAGTGCCAAACCGAAGGCCACCTGCGTACTGACGCCGACGTGCAGCAGGTGCTGTTCGAGATCCACGGCCTGATCCTGGCCCTGCACTACGAGGCGCGTTTTCTGCGGCAAAGCGCCTCGGTCGAGCGGGCCCGCGCGGGCTTTGACAGCATCGTGCAGCGCTATGCCACGCCGGCGGGCCTGGCGCTGGCATCCACCTCACCCTCAAGACGGCACGCTACGCGCCGATCTGCCGAACATCCCAAGGAGTAAGCACATGCCCACCTACACCCCGCCCCTGCGCGACATGCAGTTCGTGATGCACGAGCTGCTGCATGTCAGCGATGAATACCAGGCCATGCCGCGGCATGCCGAGGTGGACGCGGACACGATCAATGCGGTGCTGGAAGAAGGCGGAAAGTTCGCCGCCGAGGTGATCTTCCCGCTCAACATCAGCGGCGACGCCGAAGGCTGCACGCTGGACAAAACCACCCACGAGGTGCGCGCGCCCAGCGGCTTCAAGGAAGCCTTCAAGACCTATGTGGCCGGTGGCTGGCCCGCGCTGAGCTGCGACCCCGACTACGGCGGCCAGGGCCTGCCCATCGTGGTGAACCAGTGCTTCTACGAGATACTCAACAGCGCCAACCAGGCCTGGACCATGTACCCGGGCCTGACGCACGGCGCCTACGAATGCCTGCATGCGCACGGCACGCCCGAGCAAAAGCAGATGTACCTGCCGCGCCTGACCAACGGCGAATGGACCGGCACCATGTGCCTGACCGAGCCGCACTGCGGCACCGACCTGGGGCTGCTGCGCACCAAGGCGGAACCGCAGGCGGACGGCAGCTACCGCATCACTGGGCAAAAGATCTTCATCAGCGCCGGCGAGCACGACTTTGTGTCCAACATCGTGCACCTGGTGCTGGCCCGCCTGCCCGATGCGCCCCCGGGCAGCAAGGGCATCAGCCTGTTCGTGGTGCCCAAGTTCCTGGTGAACGCCGACGGCTCGCTGGGCGCGCGCAACGGCATTTACTGCGGCGGTCTGGAGCACAAGATGGGCATCCACGGCAATGCCACCTGCCAGATGGTGCTCGACGGTGCGGTGGGCACCCTGGTGGGCGAGCCGCACAAGGGCCTGGCCGCGATGTTCGTGATGATGAACGCCGCGCGCATCGGCGTGGGCATGCAGTCGCTGGGCCTGACGGAAGTGGCCTACCAGAACGCGCTGGCCTACGCGAAAGACCGCATCCAGATGCGCAGCCTGTCGGGCACCAAGGCCAAGGACAAGCCGGCCGACCCGATCATCGTGCACCCCGATGTGCGCAAGATGCTGCTGACCGCCAAGGCCTACGCCGAAGGCGGCCGTGCGCTCAGCCTGTACTGCGCGCTGCTGATCGACCGCGAACTGAACCACCCCGACGAGAAGGTGCGCAAGGACAGCGCCGAGATGGTGGCGCTGCTCACGCCCATCGTGAAGGCCTTCATCACCGACAACGGCTGGATCGCCACCAGCCACTGCCTGCAGGTGTTCGGCGGCCACGGCTTCATCAAGGAATGGGGCATGGAGCAGTACGTGCGCGACTCGCGCATCAACATGATCTACGAAGGCACCAACACCATCCAGAGCCTGGACCTGCTGGGCCGCAAGGTGCTGGGCAACCAGGGCGCCACGCTCAAGAAGTTCGGCAAGCTGATCGCGCAACTGGTGGAAGAAGAGGGCGTGAACGAGAAGATGGCCGAGTTCATCAATCCGATCGCGATGCTGGGTGAGCAGATGACCAAGTTCACCACCGAGATCGGCTTCAAGGGCCACATGAACCCCGACGAGGTGGGCGCTGCCGCGGTGGACTACCTGCGGGTGATGGGCCACCTGGTGTTCGGCTACTTCTGGGCGCGCATGGCGCAGGTGGCGTTGCGCGAGATCGCCGCCGGCAACACCGACCCGTTCTACCAGGGCAAGCTGCAGACGGCGCGCTTTTACTTTGCCAAGCTGTTCCCCGAAACGGCCACCCTGATGCGCACCGCGCGTGCCGGCAGCAAGGTGCTGCTGGACACCGACGCGGCACTGGCCTGAACGGATGCCGACGATGAAGCGATCTGTATTGGTCGTTTGCGCCTGGCGCCCGCTGCTGGCTGGCGCGCTGCTGTGCGCGGCCTCCAGCGCATTCGCGCAGATGAGCCCGGTGGGCCTGTGGCGCAATGTGGACGACAAGACCGGCGAGGCGCGTGCCGAGGTGCGCATTGCCGAGCGCGACGGCGCGCTGTACGGCCGCATCGAGCGGCGCCTGGCGGCCAACGCCAAGGCCGACGCGGTGTGTACCGAATGCAGCGACGACCGCAAGGGCCAGCCCCTCAACGGGCTGGAGATCATCCGCGGCGCGCGCAAGACCGACGGCAAGGACCTGTGGGAGGGCGGCAAGATCCTCGACCCCGAGAACGGCCGCAACTACGCGCTCAAGCTCACGCCCATCGAGGGCGGCCGCAAGCTCGAGGTGCGCGGCTCGCTCGGGCCGTTTGGCCGCACCCAGACCTGGCAGCGCATCCAGTGATGGCGCCGCGCTGACACGCGAAGGAAACACCATGTCCCGATTTCAAGTTCGCCGGGT
Organism: Burkholderiaceae bacterium; assembly: GCA_046091865.1. Classification (GTDB taxonomy): domain Bacteria; phylum Pseudomonadota; class Gammaproteobacteria; order Burkholderiales; family Burkholderiaceae_C; genus JBDLRH01. The sequence continues at coordinate 5,042 of JBJTCL010000027.1, forward strand.
GGCCGTGCTCGGCGCCGGCGTGATGGGCGCGCAGATTGCTGCGCACCTGGTCAACGTCAAGGTGCCGGTCACGCTGTTTGACCTTCCGGCGAAAGACGGTGCCAAGAACGGCATCGTCACCAAGGCGATCGATGGCCTGAAGAAGCTCAAGCCCTCGCCGCTGGGCGTGGCGGCCGACGCCGCGCTGATCCAGCCGGCCAACTACGAAGAGCATCTGGAGCAGTTGCGCGAGTGCGATCTGATCATCGAGGCGATCGCCGAGCGCATCGACTGGAAGCACGACCTGTACCGCAAGATCGCGCCCTTCGTGGCCGAGCACGCGATCCTCGCGTCCAACACTTCTGGCCTGAGCATCACTAAATTGGGCGAGGCCCTGCCCGATGCACTGAAGCCGCGCTTTTGCGGCATCCACTTCTTCAATCCGCCGCGCTACATGACGCTGGTAGAGCTGATCGCCACACCGCACACCCGCGCCGACATCCTGGACCAGCTCGAGACCTTCGTCACCACCGGCCTGGGCAAGGGCGTGATCCGTGCCAAGGACACGCCCAACTTCATCGCCAACCGCATCGGCATCGCCGGGCTGCTGGGCACCTTCAATGAGGTCGAGAACCACGGATTGACATTCGACGTGGTGGACGACCTGACCGGCAAGAAGCTGGGGCGTGCGGGCAGCGGCACCTTCCGCACCGCCGACATCGTGGGCCTGGACACGCTGGCCCATGTGATGAAGACGCTGCAGGACAACCTGGACGACACCACCGATCCGTTCTACGGCAGCTTTGCCACACCGCCAGTGCTCAAAGCGCTGCTGGACAAGGGCCGTCTGGGCCAGAAGACCAAGGCGGGCTTCTACAAGAAGGTGGGCCGCGATGTGCTGCGCTTCGAGCGGGAGAGCGAAGACTACGTGCCCGCGGGCCAGAAAGCCGACGCGGTGTACGCCCGCATGCTCAGGAAGCCGGCCGCCGAGCGGCTGAAGCTGCTGCGCAACGCCGAAGGCCCGCAGGGAAAGTGTTTGTGGGCCATCCTGCGCAACAGCTTTCATTACGCGGCCATCCATCTGCAGTCGATCGCCGACACCGCACGCGATGTGGACCTGGCCATGCGCTGGGGCTTTGGCATGAAGCAGGGGCCCTTCGAGCTCTGGCAGGAAGCCGGCTGGCTCGAGGTGGCGAAGATGGTGCAGGACGACATCGACGCCGGCCGCGCGCTGTGCAAGGCGCCGCTGCCGCGTTGGGTGTTTGAGGGGCCGGTGGCCGAGGCCGGCGGCGTGCACACGCCAGAGGGTTCGTGGAACCCTGCCACCGGCCGCTGTGAGCCGGTGCGGTGCCTGCCGGTGCGTGCGCGCCAGCGCTTCCTGCAGACGGTGCTGGGCAGCGGCGCGGTGCCCTTCAGCCAGGCCGGTACCACGGTGCACGAGGACGACGCCATCCGCATCTGGACGCTGGATGGTGACGCGCCCCCCGCCGAGCGCGTGCTGATCGCCAGCATCAAGACCAAGATGCACGCCATCAGCATGGAGCTGGCCGAAGGGCTGCAGCAGGCGGTGGACATTGCCGAGCGCGAGTACGCGGGCCTGGTGGTGTGGTCGGGCGACGAACCCTTCAGCGTGGGTGCCGACCTGCAGGCCATGCTGCCCGCCTACGTGGCTGTGGGTGTGGCCGCGGTGCAGGACGCCGAGCAACACCTGCAGCAGACCATGCTGCGCTTGCGTTATGCGCAGGTGCCGGTGGTTGCGGGCATCCACGGCATGGCGCTGGGCGGCGGTTGCGAACTGGCTGTCCACTGCGCGCGCCGCGTGGCCCACATGGAAAGCTACATCGGCTTGGTGGAGGTGGGCGTGGGCCTGGTGCCGGGCGCGGGTGGCCTGGCCTACATCGCGCGCCGCGCGGCCGAGAACAGCGCCAGCAGCACCGACAAGGACCTGCTCAAGTTCGTCACCGACGGCTTCACCGCCGCGGCCATGGCCAAGGTGGGGACCAGTGCGCTGGAAAGCCGGCAGCTCGGCTACCTGCTGGACAGCGACATCGTGGTGCCGCACAAGGACGAGGTGCTGCATGTGGCGCTGAACGAGGTGCGCGCCATGGCACGGGCCGGCTGGCGTCCGCCGCTCAAGCGCCAGTTCCCGGTGGCCGGCCGCAATGCGCGCGCCACCATCCAGGGCCAGCTGGTCAACATGCGTGATGGCGGCTTCATCAGTGCGCACGATTTCGAGATCGCCAGCCGCATCGCCCATGTGGTGACCGGCGGCGATGTGGACGCCAACACCCTGGTGACCGAGGAGTACCTGATGACGCTGGAACGCGAGGCTTTCTGTGCGCTGCTGGGCATGCCCAAGACGCAGGAACGCATCATGGCCATGCTGTCGACGGGCAAGCCCCTCCGCAATTGACGCAGCGACGCTGATTCCCCACGACTTTGGGGACAGACCGCAGCCGCAACGCGGCGAGCTCTGTCCCCGACTGGAGCCTTATGAAGCAAGTTCAAGACGCCTACATCGTCGCCGCCACGCGCACGCCCATCGGCCGTTCGCACAAGGGCAGCCTGCGCAACACCCGCCCCGACGAGATGCTGGCGCATGTGCTGCGTGCAGCGCTCGCACAAGCACCGGGCTTGGACCCTGCCGCCATCGAGGACGTGGTCTGCGGCTGCGCCATCCCCGAAGGGCCGCTGGGCCTGAATGTGGCGCGCATCGGCGCGGTGCTGGCCGGCCTGCCCAAAAGCGTGGGCGGTATCACCGTCAACCGCTTCTGTGCCTCGGGCCTGAGCGCGGTGCAGATCGCCGCCGACCGCATCCGCGTGGGCGAGGCCGAGGTGATGATCGCCGCCGGCACCGAAAGCATGAGCCAGGTGCCGATGATGGGCAATTCACCCAGCCTGGCGCCCTCGGTGTTCGCGCACCCCGACGATATCGACAGCTACGGCATCGCCTACGGCATGGGCATGACCGCCGAAAAGGTGGCGCAGCAGTGGAAGGTGTCGCGCGCCGGGCAGGACGAATTTGCCTACCGCTCGCACATGAAGGCAGTGGCGGCGATGCAGGCCGGCGACTTCACGAACGAGGTCACGCCGATCGAGGTGACCGAGCGCAGCGTGGACCTGGACAGCGCGCAGGTGAACTTGTTCACCCGCAGCCTGAAGCTGGACGAAGGCGCGCGGCCCGACACCACGGTCGATGGCCTGGCCAAGCTGCGCCCGGTGTTCGCCGCGCGCGGCTCGGTGACGGCGGGCAACAGCTCGCAAACCTCCGACGGTGCCGGCGCGCTGATCCTCGCCAGCGAATCGGCCGTCAAGCGCTTTGGCCTGACGCCGCTGGCGCGCTTTGTCAGCTACGCCAGCCGGGGTGTGCCGCCGCACATCATGGGCATCGGGCCGATCGAGGCGATTCCGGCGGCGCTCAAGAACGCGGGCCTGAAGCAGGACGCGATCGACTGGTTCGAGCTGAACGAAGCCTTTGCCGCGCAGTCGTTGGCCGTGATCAACACGCTGGGCCTGGACCCGGCCAAGGTCAACCCCATGGGCGGCGCCATCGCGCTGGGCCATCCGCTGGGGGCCACCGGCGCTATCCGGTCGGCGACAGTGGTGCATGCGCTGCGCCGCAAGAATCTGCGCTACGGCATGGTGACCATGTGCGTCGGGATGGGGCAGGGCGCTGCCGGCATCTTCGAGCGCGTCTAGGGTTGCGGCCTGAACCCATGCATGTTTTTGACGAAGCGATTGCACTGACACCCGACGGCGAACACCGCTTCGCCGGCGCCACCCATCCGGCCTGGGCCAACATGGTCGGGCCCTTTGGCGGCATCACCGCCGCGCAGTTGCTGCAGGCGGTGCTGATGCATCCGCAGCGCCTGGGCGACCCGGTGGCACTCACCGTCAACTTTTGCGCCGCAGTGGCCGACGGGCCCTTCACCATCGAGGCGATTCCTGCGCGCACCAATCGCTCCACCCAGCACTGGACGCTGCGCCTGCTGCAGGCCGACGGCGCGGTGATGACCGGCAGCGCCATGACCGCGCTGCGCCGCGAGACCTTTGGCGTCACCGAACATTCCATCCCGCCGGTGGCTCCGCCCGAGCAGGTGCCGCCGGTGCAGCCGCGCGGGCGGCCCGAATGGGTGGGCCGCTACGAGATGCGGCCGATCGAAGGCGCCATCCCCGCTGAATGGGATGGCTCCGATCTGGGCCACAGCCGCACCCGCCTGTGGATGCGCGACGGTGCGCTGCGGCCGCTGGACTATCCGTCGCTGGCCGCGATTGCCGACCTGTTTTTTCCGCGGCTGTGGTCGCGTCGTGCGTCGCTGGTGCCGCTGGGTACGGTGACGATGACGGTGTACTTCCTGGCCGATGCGCAGCAGATCGCCAGCGTGGGCGGGGGCTACCTGCTGGGGCAGGCCCAGGGTCAGCGCTTTCACATGGGCTACCTCGACCAGACCGGGCAGATCTGGAGCGAGGTGGGCGAACTGCTGGCCACCACGCATCAACTGGTCTACTACAAGGAATGACCGACTCTGCCCGTCGTCCGGTGGCGCTGGTCGTCGGCGCGGGAGACGCCACCGGCGGCGCCATCGCACGCCGCTTTGCACGCGAGGGCTATGTGGCCTGCGTGACGCGCCGCGACGTGGCGGCGCTGCAGCCGCTGCTGGACGCGATCCGCGCGCAGGGCGGCACCGCGCACGGCTTTGGCTCGGATGCGCGCAAGGAAGACGAGGTGGTGGCGCTGGTCGATCGCATCGAGCGCGAGATCGGACCGATCGAGGTGCTGGTGTTCAACATCGGCGCCAATGTGCGCACCCCCATCCTGGAAGAGACCGCGCGCCGCTACTTCAATATCTGGGAGATGGCATGCTTTGCCGCCTTTCTGAAAGCGCGCGACGTGGCCCAACGCATGGTGCAGCGGGCCGGGCCTGAACCCGGCAAGGCCCGCCGCCAGACCATTATGTTCACCGGTGCCACCGCCTCGCTGCGCGGCGGCAAGGGCTTTGCGGCCTTTGCAGGCGCCAAGCATGCGTTGCGCGCGCTGGCACAAAGCATGGCGCGCGAACTGGGCCCGCAGGGCATTCATGTGGCGCATGTCGTCATCGACGGCGCGATCGACACCGCCTTCATCCGCGACAACTTCCCCGAGCGCTATGCCCTCAAAAGCGACGACGGCATCCTGAAGCCCGAGCACATCGCCGACGCCTACTGGATGCTGCACACCCAGCCGCGCGACGCGTGGACGCACGAGATCGATCTGCGCCCCTGGCGCGAGAATTTCTGAGCTTCCGCCACGCATCGCTGCATTGGCTATCCTTTGCGGCGCTTCGCCCATCCCACGACTGCAGGAACCCCTTGTGAAGTCCTTCGACTTTTTCTTTGACTTTGGCAGCCCCGCGGCCTACCTGGCCTGGACCCAGGTGCCCAGGCTTGCCGCCGACACCGGCGCCCGGGCCGTCTACCGCCCCATGCTGCTGGGGGGTGTGTTCCAGGCCACCGGCAACCAGTCGCCGGTGAGCGTGCCGGCCAAGGGCCGCTACACCTTCACCGACTTCGGCCGCTTTGCGCGCCGGTATGGCGTGCCGCTGAACCGCAATCCGCACTTCCCGATCAACACGCTGCTGCTGATGCGCGCTGCGATCGGGCTGCAGCGCACCGACCCCGGCCGCTTCATCGCCTATGGCGACGCGGTGTGCCGCGCGATCTGGGTGGATTCGCTCAACCTCAACGACCCAGCGGTGGTGGCACAGGTGCTGGCCGGTGCGGGGTTTGATCCGCAGGCGGTGCTGGCGCTGGCCAACGACCCTGCCACCAAGGACGCGCTGAAGGCATCCACCCAGGAGGCGGTGGACCGCGGGGTGTTTGGCGCCCCCACGTTTTTTGTCGGCGACCAGATGTTCTGGGGCCAGGACCGCATGGACTTTGTGAAGGAAGCACTGTAATGAGCGACATCCTCGTGCACGCCGACGCCGGCGTCACCACCCTCACCTTCAACCGGGTGGACAAGAAGAACTCGATCACCTCGGCCATGTACGCCGCACTGGCCGATGCGCTGGCCGCCGCGCGCGAAGACGCTGCCATGCGCGTGGTGGTGATCCAGGGCCACGAGACGGTGTTCAGCGCGGGCAACGACATCGGCGACTTTTTGAACAACCCGCCGTCGGGGCCCGAGTCGCCGGTGCACCGCTTCCTGCACGGCATCGCCGGCTTCCCCAAGCCGCTGGTGGCCGCGGTGTGCGGCCCGGTGGTGGGTGTGGGCTGCACCATGCTGCTGCACTGCGACTTGGTGGTGGCCGGTGACAACGCCGCGTTTTCCATGCCCTTCGTCAACCTCGGCTTGTGCCCCGAGGCGGCGTCGAGCCTGCTGGTGCCGCAGCTCATGGGCTACCACCGTGCGGCCGAAGCGCTGCTGCTGGGCGAGCCCTTCATGGCCGAGGCGGCGCAGGAGGTGGGGCTGGTCAACCGCGTGCTGCCGCCGACCGAAGTGAACGCGTATGCGCAGTCGCTGGCCCGCAAGATGGCGGCCAAGCCGATCACCTCGCTGATGGAAACCAAGCGGCTGATGAAAGCCGGGCAATCGGCGCTGGTGCGCGAACGCATGAACGACGAGGGTGCCAGCTTCGGCCGCATGTTGCGCGAGCCTGCCGCCCAGGAGGCGTTTACCGCCTTCATGGAGCGGCGCAAGCCGGACTTCAGCAAGGTCTGACGCTGCTGCGCGCATGAGCGACGCCCTGAACCTGGCCAGGCAGCACTTCACCGAGGGCCTGGGTGCCTTCGAGCGGGGCGATCTGCCGCAGGCCGAGCGCTGCTTTGGGCAGGCCTTGGCACATGCCGCCGACCGGCCTTCGGTGCTGACCAACCTGGGCGTGGTGCGCACCCGGCTGGGCAAGCATGGGCAGGCCATCCCGCTGCTTGAGCGTGCCGCTGCGCTGGAGGCGGGCAACCTCGAGGCCTGGGTGCATCTGGGCATCGCGCGCGCCGAGCTGGGGCAACTGACCGGTGCCGTCGCCGCGTTTGACCGGGCCCTGGCCTTGCGCAGTGACCTTGCACAGGCGTGGGTGCAGCGGGGCTCGGCCTTGCGCGAACTGGGCCGCCGCGATGAGGCGGCAGCAAGCTTTGAGCGCGCGCTGGCCTGCGGAGCCGATGAGGAGCTGACGCGTTTTTATCTCGCAGCGGTGCGTGCCTCGGCGGCACCAGACGCCACCCCTTCGCAGGCCGGCCCACCGGGCCCGGTGCCGGTGCCAGTGCCCCATGCGCCACCGCGTCAGTACGTCGAAGGCCTGTTCGACGGCTATGCCGATGATTTTGAATCGCACCTGCTCAGGCTCGGCTACCGTGCGCACGAGCGTGTGGTGCAGCAGTTGCAGGCCTGCAGTCCCGCCCCGTGGGGATCGGTGCTCGACCTGGGCTGCGGCACCGGCCTGGTGGGGCGCCTGGTGCGGCCGCAGGCGCAGCGGGCGGTGGGCATCGATGTGGCATTGCGCATGGTGGAGCAATCGCGCCAGACCGGTGCCTACGACGAGGTGGTGCATGCCGATCTGGGCGAGTGGCTGGCGCAGCCGCCGGCCAGCCCGCAGGCGCGCCACGATGCAGCCCTGGCCGCCGACGTGTTCATCTATGTAGGTGCCATCGATCATGTGCTGCGCGACCTGCGGCTGCACCTGAAGCCGGGCGGCTGGCTGTCGTTCAGCGTCGAGGCGCTGGACGATGCGCGCGGCGATTTTGTGGTGCAGGACAGCCTGCGCTATGCGCACTCCGAAGCCTACCTGCGCCGCCTGGCCGATGCCTGGGGCTGGACGCTGCACAGTGTGCTGCGCGCGCCCATCCGCGACGATCAGCGGCAACCGGTGCCCGGCATGTATGTGGTGATGCGGGCTGCGGGAACACCCTGAGGATTTTCACCAAGCGCCTGCTTGCTGAAAATCAGGCGCTCCGCTAATCTTGCCGGCATGAGTGCCGTGCTGTCCTCACGCAAGCCTGCTGCCGCCCTGGCGGCTGATGCGCATCCGCGTCCTCAGCCCCGCCCGCGCGGCAGGCCCCGCAAGACGGCGCTGCAGCGCGACGACGGCAACCGCCGCCGCGATCTGGTGGCGGCCGCGGCGCGCCTGTTCCATCGCAAGGGCTTTGACGCCACCAGCACCCGCGACATTGCCGCCGCCGTGGGCATGCGCAGCGGCTCGCCCTTCTATCACTTCAAAAGCAAGCAGGCGCTGCTGTTCGCGGTGATGCAAGAGGGCATGCGCGCTGCAATCGCGCAGCAGGCAGCCACCTTGCAGCAGGCGCGCGAACGCGGCGACGACGCAGCGCTGCAGTTACGGGCGCTGGTGCGCAACCACTTTGATGTGCTGTTGGGGCCGCGCAGCGACTTCATCCCGGTGATGCTGTACGAGGCACGCTCCATCACCGCGGCGCAGCGGCGCGCGCTGGTGGGCGTGACCTCCGAGTACGAGGCCGCCTGGGTGCCGGTGCTGCAGGCGCTGCGCGAGCAGGGCCGCCTGCGCTGCGATGTGAAGATCGCGCGTCTGCTGATCTTCGGTGCCCTCAACTGGTCGGTGCAGTGGTACAGCGCGCGCAAGGGGGCGTCGCTGGATGTGCTGACCGATGCCGCGCTCAGCCTGTTCATCGGCGACGCCGACAAGGATCCCTCATGAACCCTCGCCCGGTCTATCGCTCCGTGTTTGCGCCCGGCCTGTTCGCCGGTCAGGTGGTGGTGGTCACCGGTGGCGGCTCGGGGATTGGCCGCTGCACCGCGCACGAACTGGCCGCGCTGGGTGCGCATGTGGTGCTGATCGGCCGCAAGCTCGACAAGCTGCACGCGGTGGCGGCCGAGATTGCGGCGGACACCGGTGATGCGTCGCGCGTAAGCTTTCACACCTGCGACATCCGTCAGGAAGGACCGGTCAAGGCCACCATTGCTGCCATCGTGGCGTCGCAGGGCCGCATCGACGCGCTGGTGAACAACGCGGGCGGGCAGTACATCACGCCACTCGAGAAGATCAGCGCCAAGGGCTGGGACGCGGTGGTGGCCACCAACCTCACCGGCGGCTTTCTGGTGGCGCGCGAGTGTTATCTGCAATCCATGCAGCAGCAAGGCGGTGCCATCGTCAACATCGTGGCCGACATCTGGGGCTCGATGCCGGGCATGGGCCACAGCGGCGCGGCGCGCGCGGGCATGGTCAGCTTCACCGAAACCGCGGCGATGGAGTGGGCGCAGGGCGGTGTGCGCGTGAACGCGGTGGCGCCGGGCTACATCGCCTCGAGCGGCATGGACCATTACCCGCCCGAGGCCGGGCCGATGCTGCGCGAGATGGCGTCCACCGTGCCGCTGGGTCGCTTCGGCACCGAGGCTGAAACGTCGGCCGCCATCGTGTTTTTGCTCAGTCCGGCGGCCAGCTTCATCAGCGGCACGGTGCTGCGGGTGGACGGTGCGCGGCCGCAGGTGCGGCTGGGCTGGGGCGCGATCGCGGCGCCGGCTGCCGTGCAGGGCCGCGAGGCGGTCAAGCCCTTCGACGGCTTTCATCGCCAGCAGACGCCCAAGGTGTTCCAGTCATGAGCTTCTTCCAGTCATTGTGGAACCCGCAGGGCGAGGTGGCGCAGGCTCGGCGCGCGGCGATGCTGGCGCGCATCGCGCAGTTGCGTGCGCTGGAGCAGCGCGCGGCCGATGCGTCGGCGCAATCCAAACCCGTGTTCGACAAGCGCGGCCAACTGCTGCCGCGCGAGCGCGTGGCGCTGCTGCTGGATACGGGTGCGCCGTGGTTGCCGCTGTGTTCGCTGGCCGGTTTTCTGCAGGACACGAAGGACCCTGAGAAATCCGTCGCGGGCGGCGGAATGATTGCGGGCATCGGCTTCATCTCGGGCGTGCGCTGCATGGTGGTGGCCAGCGATTCGGGCATCGAGGCCGGCGCCATCCAGCCCATGGGGCTGGAGAAGATCCTGCGCGTGCAAGAGATCGCGCTGCAGAACAAGCTGCCCTTCGTGCACTTGGTGGAAAGCGCGGGCGCGAATCTGATGAAGTACCGGGTGGAGGGTTTCGTGCATGGTGGCTCGTTGTTCCGCAACCTCGCGCGGCTGAGCGCGGCGGGCATTCCGGTCATCACCGTTCAACACGGTTCGGGCACCGCGGGCGGCGCCTACATGCCGGGCCTGAGCGATGTCGTCATCATGGTGCGTGGTCGCTCGCGCGCCTTTTTGGCCGGGCCGCCGCTGCTGAAGGCTGCCACCGGCGAAGTCGCCACCGAAGAGGAACTGGGTGGCGCCGAGATGCACACCAGCGTATCGGGCCTGGGCGAGTACCTGGCCGAGGACGATCGCCACGCGCTGGGCATCGCCCGCGACGTGATTCAACAATGGGGGTCAGATTACAATTTTCAGGGTTTTCCCGCGAAATTGGAATGTGACCCCCAATCTTCGGATGAGATGGTGGGGCTGTTGCCCGCCAGGCACCCCGAGCCGGTGGACCAGCGGATCGAGCTGAAGCCCGGCACGGTGGCGCTGGCGCCGCGCGGACTAGCCCCGCTCCTCGATGCGGACGGGGAAGGGGCTCGCCGTCGTGACGATCAGGTCGGCGCCGCGGCTCGCCACCACCGCGTG
>JBJTCL010000028.1:0-29195 GCA_046091865.1 Burkholderiaceae bacterium
ACCACGCGCACGAAGACCAGCGCCCACACCAGCTCCGGCACGCTGCGCAGCAGGATCAGCAAGGCCCGCGCGCCAAAGCGCAGGGCGGCCGGGCCCCGGGCCATGCGTCCGCTCAAGGCGGACACCGACAGCACGCGGGTGCACACCAGGGTGAGCGGCACGGCTACCACCAGCGCCAGCGTCATGCCGGCCGTGGCGATGGCCACTGTGCGCCAGGTCTCCTTGACCACCATCCACAGGAACTCCGACCCCACCGCTGGCGGCAGGAAGCTGGCCAGGAAGTCGCCCGTGACCTGCAGGTTGCGCGCTTCGAAGAGGATCCAGGGCTTGAACTCTGTGGTCACCAGCAGCGGACACAGCAGCACGGCCGCGGCCAGCGTCCAGAACAGGCGCCCGCTCCAGGCCGGGTCGCGCAGCGCGGGGGAGGCCACGGTGGCGCTGGTCATCGGCAGTGCATCACCACAGGCGCCCGCGCAGCAGGGGAGCCTTCATCCACCGGCCCCGCCGCGGCCACGCCAGGCGCCACCAGTTCATGCTCATGCTGGGCGTACAAGTGCGCCAAGCGCTCAGGCGTCACCTCGCCCGGGGGCAGGTCGAACACCAGCCGGCCCTCGCGCAGGCCCACGATGCGCGGAAAGTGCGCCAGCGCGCGGTCCACCTGGTGCAGCGTGGCCACCAGCGTGGCGCCGCGCTCACGCGCCTGGTCCACCAGCGTGGCCAGGGCCTGCCCGGCACGCGCCGGATCCAGGGCCGACAGCGGCTCGTCCACCAGCCACAGCGAGGCCGGTGCCAGCAGCGCCCGCGCCAGGCCCACGCGCTGACGCTCGCCGCCCGACAGTCGATCGACCCGCTCGAACAGCTTGTCGGCCAGGTCGAAGCGCTCGAGCGCGGCAAACGCGGCCGGGATGTCGGACGGATAGAACAGCGAGCGCACGCTGGCCCACACACCCAGGGCTGGCAGCCGCCCGGCCAGCACCGAGGTGACCACGCGCTGGCGCGGTGGCAACGGCGGCACCTGTGGCGCCAGAAACAGCCGCCCGCGCAGGCGCTGCAGCGCGCTGCGCGACAGCGTCCACGGGTCGGTGTCGTCCAGCGTCAGCCGGCCGGCGGCCGGCGGCAGCGCGCAGGCGGCCACCTGCAAAAAGGTGGTCTTGCCGGCGCCCGAGGGGCCGATGACGGCCACCTGCTCGCCGGCCGCAATCGACAGCGACAGCGCGCGGATGGCGGGGGCGGCATCGGCACGCGCCGCGGGGTGGCGTGCCGACACGCCGTCAAGGGCAATCTTCATGGGATGAGAGGATGCGCAGGCCGGACCGCGCGGCGAGTCGCCCGCAGCCAGTCCGACACCTGGCGCATGCCTGCGATTAGAGCAGTCCGGCGCTGCGTGCCGCCGATTCCAGGCCCTTGTAATTGTCGGGGCGGGTTTCGATGTAGCGCGTGGCGCGGTTGAGCTTGAGGATCTCGGCCTGCGCCGGGTCCTTGTCGCTCAAGGCCAGCAGCGCGGCCTTGACCTTGTCCTGCATCGCCTTGGGCATGTCGGCATGCACCGACCAGTTGTAGTTGAAGTACGGGGGCGTGGTGTAGAACACGTCGACCGCCTTGGTGTCGACCTTGTTCTCACTGACGAACTTGCGCCACACGGTGATGTCGAGCGCGGCCGCGTCGACCTTGCCGCTGACCACCGAGGCGATGGTGGCGTCGTGCGCACCGCTGTAGGCGATGCGGCGGAAATCTTTTTCGGGATTGATGTTGGCCTGCAGCAGGAAGCTGCGCGGCATCAGGTGGCCCGAGGTGCTGCTTTGCGAGCCGAAGGAGATCTGCTTGCCCTTCATGTCGGCCAGGCTCTTGATGCCGGAATCGGTTTTCGCGATGAACACCGACTGGAACTTGGTGTCTTCTTCGCGCTGGGCCAGCGGCACGATCTTGCCGCCGCTGCGCAGGTTGGCCTGCACATGGGTGAATCCGCCGAACCAGACCAGATCCACTTTCTTGTTGACCAGCGCCTCGACGGCGGCCGGGTAATCGTTGACGGGGGTGAACTCGACCTTCATGCCGAGCTGCTTTTCAAGGTAGTTCGCCAGCGGCGTGAACTTGCGCACCTGCTCGGTGGCGGCCTCTTCGGGGATGGTGGTCACGCGGAACACCTGCTGCGCATGCGATAGCGCACCAAAGCACAGGACCGCGCAGGTCATCAGGGCCTTCAGGATGCGCGAGGGGGACAGACTGATCATGATCGTTCCTCACGGGGTTGGACAAAAAGCCCCCGCACCCGCAAGGGCGGGGTTCCTGCCGATTACAGCGGATTTCAGCGCCCGCCGTGCATGACGAACAAATTCCCGCGGGCGCCGCTTTTCGGCGGATCGCGGCCTGGCCGATTTGTGCGAAGCTCGGCACGCGCTGTCTTTCAGACCCGATGAAATCCCCCCGTTTCCTGCAGATCCACCACGAGGATAGCGCCGCCGTGCGCGACGAGCTGTTGGCCGGCCTGCGCGCGCCGCGCGCCCACACCTCGCCCAAGTACCTGTACGACGCGCTCGGCTCGCGCCTGTTCGAGGCGATCACCGAACTGCCCGAGTACTACCCCACCCGCACCGAGGCACAGATCTTTGCCGCGCATGGCGCCGCAATGGCGCAGTGCGTGCCGCGCGGCGCCACGCTGATCGACCTGGGCGCGGGCAACTGCAACAAGGCCGCGGCGCTGTTTGCGCGCTTTGCGCCGGCGCACTACGTGGCGGTGGATATTTCGGTGGAGTTTCTGCGCAACGCGCTGGAATGCCTGCAGCGTCAGCACCCCGACTTGCAGATGACCGGGATGGGGCTGGATTTTTCGGCGGGCCTTCAGCTGCCTGCCGAGGCGGCGCTGGGCGCCACGCAGCCGCGCATCCTGTTCTATCCGGGCTCGAGCATCGGCAACTTCACTCCCGACGAGGCCCTGGGCTTTTTGCGCACGGTGCATGCGGCCTGCGGCAGTGCCACCGGTCACACGCCCGGCAGCGGCCTGCTGATCGGCGTGGACCTGGTCAAGGGCACGGCCGAGCTCGAGGCCGCGTACGACGACGCGCTGGGCGTGACGGCGGCCTTCAACCGCAACCTGCTGCTGCACATCAACCGCCTGACCGGCACCGACTTTGCGCTGGCCGACTGGCGGCACCTGGCGCGCTACGACACCACGCTGGACCGCATCGAGATGCATCTGGTGGCCTCGCGCTCATTGCAGGTGCGCTGGCCCGACGGCGAGCGCGGCTTCAGCGCGGGCGAGACCATCCACACCGAGATCTCGTGCAAGTGGACGCTGGAGCGCTTTGAGTCGCTGTTGCGTGCTGCGGGCTTTGGCCCGCCGCAGGCCTGGTGCGACGCGCAGCAGCGCTTTGCGGTGTTCTGGGCGCCGGCCTGATCAGTCCAGCGCCACCGACCGGAACCCGGCCAGGATGTCGCGCCGCTGAGGTACGAAGAAGTTGCGGTAGCGCGGATGCGCCAGCACCTCGGACGTGGCGCTGCAGGCCCCGCGCAGCACACGGTGGGCGCCATCAAACCACGGCTGCGAATAGTCGCGGTAGGGATGCAGCACAAAGCCGTCAAACGGCGCAAAGTCGCTGGCGGTCCATTCCCACACCTCGCCCCAGACGAACGCACTGGCGCCGTCATCACCCTGTGCGGATGGTGCAAGGCACGCGCATTCCCACTCGGCCTCGGTGGGCAGGCGCCGGCCAGCCCAGCGGCACCAGGCCTCGGCATCCAGCGCATTCAGGTGCACCGCGGGGGCGCTGGTGTCGATGTCGCTCCACTGCGTGCCCTGGCGCGCTTGCCAGCCCTGGGCAGTGCGGCGCAGATGAGGCGGTGGCGCGTGGCCGGTGGCCTCGAGGAACGGCAGGTAGCGCCCCCAGGTGACGGCGCGCGCGTCGATGCGAAAGGCCGCCACATCCACCGTGCGGCTGCCCCGTTCGTTGTCGAAGGCCCAGGCAGCGCCGTGCGTTTGACCCATCACCCAGCGTTGCGCCGGCACGGCCCGTTGCGCGTCGGCGGGCCTCTGTACGACGACCGCCTCATGCCCATGCCCGCGTACCCACTGCGCCGACAGGTCGATCTGCAGGCCCTGCGCCATGTACACCAGCGCCTCGGCGTGCATGGCTTCGTGCATCAGCACCAGCCACGCAAAGTACAGCTCGCCGTGGGGCGGGCCGGCGTCCAGCCAGGCCAGGGTGTCGCGCTGCACCTCGTCAAAGTAGCGCAGCGTGGCGCTCAGCCCGGGCAGCGGCAGGTCCCAGCGCGTGGCATGCGCCACATGGGTGGAGTCGTACAGCGCGTCGGCCATCACCAGCCGCGACGGCCTGCGCGCATGCATCGGGTCGCAGCCAGTGCCGCGTGCGCGCTGCAGGTTGCGCGCCACCCACCATTCCTGGAACCAGGCCACATGGCCCCATTCCCACAGCGGCGGATTGAGCTCGGGCCGCTGCGGCACCTGCATGTCGGGCAAGGCCTGCGCCCAGGCGTCGATCAGGCCCAGCGTGCGTTCGCGGGTGCACGCAAGGGCGGCACGCAGTTGACAAGCCATTTCTGACGCCGGTTGCGACGCCAGATCAGCCACCGCACCCCGCAGCCGCGCGGCGGTGCTGCCTAGCGGCCCGGCAGCGCCCAGGGCTTGCCCATCAGCGGCGATCGCGTCCGTCACATCCGGCCTTGCATCCTGCGCGAACACGCTATAACCGTCACGGTGAAACCCCCGTCCATCGTCATCGTCACGCCCGCACTGGCCAGCGCCAACAACGGCAACTGGCAGACCGCACGACGCTGGCAGCGCATGCTGGCGCAGGCGCATTCTGCCCGCATCACCGACCGCTGGCCCGACGAAATGGCGGGTGATGACGGCCTGATGATTGCGCTGCACGCACGCCGCTCGGCCGCGTCGATTGCCGCCTGGGCGGCACGTCATGGCCTGCGGCAGCTGGTGGTGGTGCTGACCGGCACCGACCTGTACCGCGACATCGCCACCGACGCAGCAGCGCAGCGCTCGCTGGACCTGGCCTCGCATCTGGTGGTGCTGCAAGACGACGCGCCCCACGCCCTGCCCGCGCAGCACCGCGCCAAGGCGCGGGTGATCTTTCAGTCCACCGGCTCGCGCCGCGCGCTGCCCAAAACGGAACGGCACCTGCGCGCGCGGATGGTGGGCCACCTGCGCGACGAGAAAGACCCGCTGACGCTGATGGCCGCGGCACGGCGGCTGCAGCCGGACGACGGCATCCTGATCGACCACATCGGTGCCGCGCTGGACCCGGCGCTGGAGCGCGCGGCGCGCGACACCATGGCCGCCTGCCCGCACTACCGCTGGCTGGGCGGCCTGCCGCACGCCAAGGTGCTGTCACGCATCCAGCGCGCGCATGTGCTGGTGCATGCCAGCCGCATGGAAGGCGGCGCGCATGTGGTGATGGAGGCGGTGTGCAGCGGCACGCCGGTGATCGCCTCGCGCATGGACGGCAATGTGGGCATGCTGGGGCGCGGCTACAGCGGCTACTTTGCGGTGGGCGACGCCGCAGGCCTGGCGCAGGCGCTGCGCGAATGCCGCCAGCGCGCGAGGCTCGAACAACTCATGGCACAGTGCGCGCTGCGCGCATCGCTGTTTGCACCGCAGGCCGAACAGGCTGCGCTGCTGCAACTGGTGACTGACGCCCTGCAAGACTGACGCAAGACCGATGCAATCCCCCTCTTCTCCCGTGCTGCGCGACATCGTGCTGGTGGGCGGCGGCCACAGCCATGTGGGCGTGCTGCGCATGTTCGGCATGCAGCCGCTGCCCGGTGTGCGCATCACCCTGGTGTGCACCGACATGGACACGCCCTACTCGGGCATGCTGCCCGGCTACATCGCCGGCCACTACGGCTTTGACGAGGTGCACATCGACCTGGGGCGTCTGGCAGCCTTTGCCGGCGCACGCATGGTGCATGGCGAAGTCACGGGCTTGAAGCGCAACGCCGACGGCAGCGGCGGCCAGGTGCTGGTGAAGGACCGCCCGCCCATCCCCTATGACTGGGTGTCGATCAACACCGGCTCCACGCCGCAGGTGCAGCAGGTGCAGGGCGCCGCGCAATACGCAGTGCCGGTCAAGCCGATCTTTCGCTTCAACCAGCGCTGGCTGGCGCTGCTGGACCGCGTACGCAAGCACCATGGCCGCATGACGATTGCGGTGGTGGGCGGTGGCGCGGGCGGCGTGGAGCTCACGCTGGCGATGCAGTACCGCCTGCGCCACGAGCTGCGCGCCATTGGCCGCTCGCCGGATGACCTGAGCTTTGCGCTGTTTTCTGCCGCCCCCGAGATCCTGCCCACGCACAACGCCGGGGTGCGCAAGCGGTTCATGAAGGTGCTGGCCGAGCGCGGCGTGGCGGTGCACACCGGCGCGCAGGTGACCGAGGTGGCCAGCGGTTGCCTGATCACCGCCAACGGCCGCGTGTTCGACGCCGACGAAACCATGTGGGTGACGCAGGCCGGCGGGCCGGCGTGGCTGCGCGACACCGGGCTGGACGTCACCGACGACGGCTTCGCGAAGGTCAACGAATTCCTGCAAAGCACCAACGACGCACGCGTGTTCGCCGCCGGTGATGTGGCCTCGATGGTGGGCCATCCGCTCGAGAAGGCCGGCGTGTTTGCGGTGCGCATGGGCAAGCCGCTGACGGCCAACCTGCGGCGCGCGGTGGCCGGCCAGCCGCTGCAGCCCTACCGCCCGCAAACCCGCTGGCTGGCGCTGATCTCCACCGGCAACCGGCATGCGGTGGCCTCGCGCGGCGCCATCGGTTTTGCCGGCGACTGGGTGTGGCGCTGGAAGGACTGGATCGACCGCCGCTTCATGCGCAGCTTCAGCGAATTCCCAGCCATGGAGATGAAGCCCATGGGCGCCGAGCCGCCGCTGGGCACCGGCGTGTCGCTGAACGCCGAGGAATCGCTGCAGGCCATCTCGGCCATCGCCATGCGCTGCGGCGGCTGCGGCGCCAAGGTCGGCGCCACCGTGCTGTCGCGCGCGCTGGGCTCGCTCAACCCGATCCAGCGCAGCGACGTGCTGATCGGTCTGAACTCGCCCGACGACGCGGCGGTGGTGCGTGTGCCCCCGGGCAAGGCGATGGTGCACACGGTGGACTTCTTTCGCGCCTTCATCGACGATCCGTATCTCTTCGGCAAGGTGGCGGCCAACCACGCCCTGGGCGACATCTTTGCGATGGGCGGCGAGCCGCAGTCGGCCACCGCCGTCACCACCGTGCCGCCGGGTCTGGAAAGCAAGACCGAAGACCTGCTGTTCCAGATGATGACCGGCGCGGTGGAGGCGCTGAACGACGCCGGCTGCGCGCTGGTGGGCGGCCACACCGGCGAAGGCCGCGAACTCGCGCTGGGCTTTGCGATCAACGGCCTGATCGACGAGCACCTGGACGGCGTGATGCGCAAGGGCGGCATGCAGCCCGGCGACGTGCTCATCCTCACCAAGCCCATCGGCACCGGCACGCTGTTCGCGGCGCATGCGCAGGCCAAGGCGCGCGGCCGCTGGATCGACGCGGCGCTGCGCTCGATGATCGTGTCCAACCGCGATGGTGCGCGCATCCTGCGCGAGCATTGCGCCACCGCCTGCACCGATCTCACCGGCTTTGGCCTGCTGGGGCATCTGGTGGAGATGACGCGGCCGTCCAACGTGGACGCGCAGTTGCAGTTGTCGGCGCTGCCGCTGCTCGACGGCGCGGTGGACTGCGTGGCCGCGGGCATCGTCAGCTCACTGCAGCCGGCCAATGTGCGGCTGCGCCGGGCGCTGCGCAATGCGCAGGATTTCGTGGCCGATCCGCGCCACGCGCTGCTGTTCGATCCGCAGACGGCCGGCGGCCTGCTGGCCAGCGTGCCGGGCGACCGCGCGGGGGACTGCGTGGCGGCGCTCAAGGCGGCGGGCTACGTGCACACCGCGGTGATCGGCCGCATCCATCCGCACGGCGATGCGCTCGAGCCGATCGAGCTCGTGCGCTAGAAGAAAAGTGTGAAGTCCGCCTGTAAGCCGGATTCTGTGCATGCGGTTGCCCGCATGTGACCGCCATTAGTCTGGGCCGGGGGTCGCCCACCCGGCTCGGTGCCACCTACCCGCCGGCTCCGCGGAGCCACATCATCGCCGGCCTATTTGGTGTTGCTGCGCGTAGAGATTGCCCGTTTCACCCGCACTGAAGCGGCTCGTCTCTGTTGCTCTGATCCTCACCTCACGGTGGACAGGTGTTACCTGCTACGCTGCCCTTTGCAGTCCGGACGTTCCTCCAGTGCCAGGTTTCCCATGCGGCACCAGCGGCGGTCCGGCGGACTCCACGGGGATAATCATAGGCGCTGGCCGCCCCGGCACGCTCGATGAACACGAGCCGCACGAGGTCCTACGTTGATCCGACTCACCGAACTCAAACTTCCGCTGGCCGAGGTGCCCACCGAGGCGCGCCGCCCGGCCGATGCCCCCGCCGAAACCGAGCGCGACCGTCGCCCGCCACCGCACCCCGAGGGCACGCTGCGCGCACTGGCCGCCACAGTGCTGGGCATCGCTCCCGAGCAGATCGAGCAGTTGCAGGTGTTCAAGCGCAGCTTCGACGCGCGCAAGGCCGACCTGCTGGCGGTCTACATCGTCGACCTCACGCTCGCGCCAGGTACTGACGAGGCCGCGCTGCTCAAGCGTCACGCCAAGAACCCGCACATCCTGCCCACGCCCGACATGGCCTGGCGCCCGCCGGTGCAGGCCGGCGCCGACTTTCCCGCGCCGGGGCAATGGCGCCCGGTGGTGGTGGGTTTGGGCCCGTGCGGGTTGTTCGCCGCGCTCACGCTGGCGCAAATGGGGCTCAAGCCCCTGGTGCTGGAGCGCGGCAAGCCGGTGCGCCAGCGCACCAAGGACACCTGGGGCCTGTGGCGCAAGCACGAACTGCAGCCCGAGAGCAATGTGCAGTTTGGCGAGGGTGGAGCGGGCCTGTTCTCCGACGGCAAGCTCTACAGCCAGATCAAGGACCCGCGGCACCTGGGCCGCAAGGTGATACAGGAGTTTGTGGCCGCCGGCGCGCCGCCCGAAATTTTGTACGTGGCGCATCCGCATGTGGGCACCTTCAAGCTGGTGAAGGTGGTGGAGCAGTTGCGCGAGCAGATCATCGCGCTGGGGGGCGAGATCCGCTTTCAGCACAAGGTCACCGATCTGGTGGTGGACGGTGACGGTGAGAACCGCCGCGTGCGTGGCGTGGTGGCGCTGGACCAGGCCACCGGCCAAACGCATGAGATCCGCTGCGACCAACTGGTGCTGGCGCTGGGCCACAGCTCGCGCGACACCTTTGCGATGCTGCACCGGCGCGGCGTGTGGATGGAGGCCAAGCCGTTTTCCATCGGCGTGCGCATCGAGCATCCGCAGGGGCTGATCGACCGCGCGCGCTGGGGCACACATGCGGGCCATCCGCTGCTGGGTACGGCCGACTACAAGTTGGTGCACCACGCCGCCAACGGCCGTGCGGTGTACAGCTTTTGCATGTGCCCGGGCGGCACCGTGGTGGCGGCCACCAGCGAGCCGGGGCGCGTGGTGACCAACGGCATGAGCCAGTATTCGCGCAACGAGCGCAATGCCAACGCCGGCATGGTGGTGGGCATTGACCCCCGCGACGACCCGACCGACGCCGCGTCGGTGCGTGCCACGTTGGGGGAGGACTTTGTGGACGGCGACGGCGATGGTGACGGCGTTGGCGAACGCGGCCTGACGCCACCGCCCGGCCGCGAGTTTCATCCGCTGGCTGGCGTGGTGCTGCAGCGCCTGCTGGAAAGCTCCGCCTTCACTGCGGGCGGCAGCAACTACGAGGCGCCCGGGCAGTTGGTGGGCGACTTCCTGGCCCAGAAACCGTCCACCACCTTTGGCAGCGTGGTGCCGTCGTACCAGCCCGGCGTGCACCTGACCGACCTGCGCCAGGTGATGCCCGCCTACGCCACCGACGCCATGGCCGAGGCCCTGCCGGTATTCGGCCGCAAGATCAAGGGCTACGACCTGTCCGACGCGGTGATGACCGGTGTGGAAACCCGCACCTCATCGCCCCTGCGCATCACGCGCGGTGACGACTACCAAAGCCTGAACCTGCGCGGCCTGTACCCGGCCGGCGAAGGCGCGGGCTACGCCGGCGGCATCCTGTCGGCGGGGGTGGATGGGATCAAGGTGGCGGAGGCGGTGGCGATGGCCTGTGCGCCTAGCACCTGAGCCGCTTAGTTTGAGCGACGCAGTGGGGCGCCGTGCCGCAGCACAGACACCAATGAAAACACCCCGAGTGCTTTCGCTTCTCGGGGTGCCAAGTGGGCTGGGTCTTGCCCCAACCATCTCAGACACAGGTCAGGCTTTAGCCAAAAACAAGCGAGCCTGCAGCAATTAGGGCGGAAATATCCGTGTCCACGCCTACGAGCGTGATACTTCCGCCGGCGAAGCTGATGACCGTCTTACCGTCCATCAATGAGTCGGTCGACAAGAAATCGCCCCAAAAGTTGACAGCCGTTTCGTCGTTACTCAGGCCAGCAAAGACCAACTTGTCGCGATTCGCTACATTGGCATCGGTCGCCAACCAGTCATGAATGACGTCGGTGCCATCGGATGCAGTGAGCGCGACAGTGGTTTCCGTGGTGAGGTAGGCGTACGTGTGATCACCGCTGAACGTCGTGCCCACGTCTTTCTTGTTTTTCGCTGTGTTACCGCTCGACTTGATACCACTGACCGAAAAGGTTTGGCCAGCCTCACTGTCGACGCCGTACTGTGCTTCCATCCCGGCGCGCCAGACGGCGAGATTGTTAACATAGGCATTCCAGGCTGCCCAGTCCGCCTTCACGGTATCCGGCGTACTGCCATCCTGGAAATTGAATGACGCCTCCCGCTCAACCTCGATCGTTGTGACAGTGAAGTTGAAGGTGAAGGTGTTCCCCGCCTCGGGGGTTGTAACGCTGCGGCCATCCAGGCTGTCGTCGCCAGGGCCACCTGTAATTTGATCCGCGCCGGCGCCACCACTGATGGTGTCGTTCCCATCTCCGCCAGAAATCGCGTCGGCTCCAGCGTCGCCACTGATGGTGTCATCGCCATTGCCCCCAGAGATGGTGTCCGCGCCAGCGCCTCCCTCTATGGTGTCGTTGCCGTCGCCGCCAGTGATCGTGTCGGCTCCAGCGCCCCCGCGAATGGTGTCGTTGCCCGTTCCACCGTCGATAACGTCATCGTCAGCGCCTCCTTCTATGGTGTCGTTGCCCGCTCCACCGTCGATGCTGTCGTTACCAGCACCGCCCTTCAAGGTGTCGTCGCCACCACCGCCGGTCACGGTGTCGTCGCCATTTTTTCCTTCGATCGTATCGTTAGCCTCAGTTCCGGGCAGTACGTCGTTTGCGTTAGTCCCATTAATGTCAGCCATGTGTTTCTCCCAAGAAGCTCTGTGGATGGAATGAAGCGCAGCGCGCCGCGCAGCAGACGCGGAAGCTGGTACGGGCGCGCTTTCCGCAGGATCCCGCACCTAGACTTGTTACTAAGTACTTCACATTGAAGTATATAGTTACATTTTTCCGTGAGTGATCACTTTTTGTTTTTTTGTTGATGCTTTACATACAGCCGGCCTGATGCGAAGGGAATGCGGCAAATAAGAAAGCCGCCCGAAGGCGGCTTTGTGATTTGCAACGGTGGGTGCCAGCGAACCTGGCCGGCCCCCTGCCCGATCAGCGTGCCTGCTGCAGCGCTGCAATCCGCTCTTCGATCGGCGGGTGGGTGCTAAACAGCTTGCCGATGCCGCCGGCGATGCCCATGGCGGCCATGCTTTGCGGCAGGGCACCGGGGTCCAGGCCGCCCAGGCGGGCCAGGGCGTTGATCATGGGCTGACGCTGGCCCATCAGCTGGGCAGCGCCCGCGTCGGCGCGGAACTCGCGCTGGCGGCTGAACCAGGCCACGATGATGGCGGCCAGGAAGCCCAGCACAATGTCGAGCACGATGGTCGTCACCCAGTAGCCGATGCCGGGGCCCGAGTTCTCGCTGTCGCCCTTGCGCAAAAAGCTGTCGACCGCGTAGCCGATCACGCGGCTCAGGAACACCACGAAGGTGTTCATCACGCCCTGAATCAGCGCCATGGTGACCATGTCGCCGTTGGCGATGTGCGCCACCTCGTGGCCGATCACCGCCTCGACCTCGTCGCGCGTCATGTTCTGCAGAAGGCCGGTGGACACCGCCACCAGCGCATTGTTCTTGAACGCGCCCGTGGCAAAGGCGTTGGGCTCGCCCTGGAAGATGCCGACCTCGGGCATGCCGATGCCGGCCTTGTCGGCGAACTTGCGCACCGTCTCGACGATCCAGCGCTCGTCGGCCGAGCCGGCGCCGTCGATGATCTGCACGCCCGCGCTCCACTTGGCCACCGGCTTGCTGATCAGCAGCGAGATGAACGCACCGCCAAAGCCCATGATGAGCGCAAAGCCCAGCAGCGCGCCCAGGTTCAGGCCGTTGGCCGTGAGGAAGCGGTTGACGCCCAGCAGGCTGGCCACGATGCCCAGCACCACCACCACCGCCAGGTTGGTGAGCACGAACAGGATGATGCGTTTCATGAATTCCTTCTCAAACACCCCGTACCGACGGGGCGTGCGCGAATGGTAGGGGCACCCCCCCGGAATTCAATGCCCGGGGCGGGTATGCACACGGTTTTTGCGGTTATTGCCGCGCCGGCCGGAACACGCGCGCGTCGTCATAGAACGCGGCGTCCTCATTGGCGGGCCACCAGCCGGGCACACCCAGCACCGGCAACGGCACAAACGGCTTAGCGGCCAGCGCCTGCGGCGTGAGGCTGGCGGCCCAGGCGGTGTCGACCGCCTGTTCCAGGGGTGCGGTGTCGATGTCCGGCAGCGGCGCGCACCACACATGGGCGGTCAAATCCTTGCGCGGGCTCAGCAGCTTCTCCAGCAGGGCATGCCCCAGGATCAGCAGCCGCACCCCGGCCCAGTCGGCGCGGCGCTGCACCAGGGCCTCGTGCCAGCGGCGCTCGCGCAGCACCTGGTGCAGCCAGGCCAGCCGCTCTGGCGGCGCCAGCAGCAATGCCCCGTTTTCGTCCAGCAGCGTCAGCGCGTCGCGCACCGGCCCGCGCGCGCCCTGAATGCCGCAGCGCGCAATCTGCGCCGCCTGCAACTCGTTGATGCGGCGCTTGGTGCGCGGAAAGCGCATCCACATCAGGCCGTTGAAGAAGTCGTGCGCGTTGTCGCGGGTGGGGCATTCGCGCGCGTGCCACAGGTGCGATTCATAGGCCTGGCCCTCGGGCAGGGCCGATTGCGGCACGAAGCGCACCGGTACGCCACCTGCAGGGGGCTGCGCGGCCCAGGTGGCGTTGAGCGCCTGATGCAGCGGCAGCCCGTGGGCCAGCACCGCCGCGCCGCGTTCACGAAGACCATCGTGCAGGCCACCCCACCAGGGCGCCGCCCAGTCCACCGACAACCCGAGTTCGCGCATCACCCGTCTGCGCGCAGGCCTGGTGCCGGCGCGCGCTGGCTCACACCATCTTCCAGGGCAGGGCCTCGCCGGCGCGCAGCGGCTTGAGCTCGGCTTCGCCAAACGCAAAGGCCTCGGGCGGCGTCCACGCCTCGCGCTTGAGCGTCACGGTGCCGGCGTTGCGCGGCAGTCCGTAGAAGTCTGCGCCGTGGTAGCTGGCAAAGCCTTCCAGCCGGTCCAGTGCGCCCGCGGCATCAAAGGCCTCGGCGTACATCTCGAGCGCCGCGTGTGCGGTGTAGCAGCCCGCGCAGCCGGTGGCGTGCTCCTTCAGGTGCGCCGGATGCGGCGCGCTGTCGGTGCCCAGAAAGAACTTTGGGCTGCCGCTGGTGGCGGCTTGCACCAGCGCCTGGCGGTGCGTCTCGCGCTTGAGCACCGGCAGACAGTAGTAGTGCGGCCGGATGCCGCCAGTGAAGATGGCGTTGCGGTTGTACAGCAGGTGGTGCGCGGTGATGGTGGCCGCCGTCAGCGCATCCGCGTCACGCACATAGTGGGCTGCATCCTGGGTGGTGATGTGCTCAAAGACGATCTTCAGACCCGGAAAGTCGCGCCGCAGCGGAATCATCTGCTGCTCGATGAACACCGCCTCGCGGTCGAACAGGTCGATGTCGGGGCTGGTCACCTCGCCGTGCACCAGCAGCAGCACGCCCTCGCGCTGCATCGCCTCGAGCGTCTTGTAGGTTTTGCGGATGTCGGTCACGCCGGCATCGCTGTTGGTGGTGGCGCCAGCCGGGTACAGCTTGCAGGCCACCACGCCAGCGTCTTTGGCGCGCTTGATTTCATCGGGCGGCAGGTTGTCGGTGAGGTACAGCGTCATCAGCGGCTCGAAACTCACGCCGACCGGCACGGCGGCGCGGATGCGGTCGCGGTAGGCCACGGCCTGCGCCGCGGTGGTCACCGGCGGCTTGAGGTTGGGCATGATGATCGCGCGGCCAAACTGGCGCGCGGTGTGCGGCACCACGGTGTGCAGTGGCGCGCCATCGCGCACATGCAGGTGCCAGTCGTCGGGGCGGGTGATCGTGATGTCGTTGCGGCTCATCCCGCGATTGTCTCAGGGCCGCAGCAAAGTACTTGCTTACGGCCGCACCAGGGTGCCCCCTTACGACCGCACCAGGGTGCTCTTGCCAAACAAGCTTTCGACTAGGTCGACCACCAGCAGCGCGGTCTCGTTGCGCTGGTCGCAGGCGGGGTTCAGTTCCACGATGTCGATGCTGGCCAGCGCGCCAGTGTCGGCCACCATCTCCATGCACAGCTGCGCCTCGCGGTAGGTGGGACCGCCAGGCACGGCGGTGGCCACGCCGGGCGCGATCTGCGGGTCCAGAAAGTCCACGTCCAGGCTCAGGTGCAGGTGGGTGTTCTCGTCCACGCCCAGCAGCGCCTCGGCCAGGGTGGCGCGCATGCCGGCTTCGTCGATGTGGCGCATGTCGTAGGCCTGCAGCCCGTGCTGGTGCACCAGCCGCCGCTCGCCCGCGTCCACCGAGCGCAGGCCCAGCATCCGCACGCATGACGCATCCAGCGCCGGCGTCTGCCCGCCCAGATGCGTCAGCGCGCGCGGGCCCAGGCCGCACAGGCAGGCCAGCGGCATGCCGTGCAGGTTGCCGCTGGGGCTCAAGGCCGGCGTGTTGAAGTCGGCGTGCGCATCCAGCCACAGCACACGCAGCGTCTTGCCGCGCGCACGGCAGTGCGCCGCCACCGCGCTGATGGAGCCCACCGCCAGCGAATGGTCGCCCCCCAGCAGCACCGGCAGATGCTGGCCCGGCTGCGACAGCACATCGGCCACGGCCTCGTGCACCAGCCGGTTCCATTGCGTCACGGCGCCCAGGTGGCGGTATTCAGGATGTTCTTCAGCAGGCTCGTCGGCACTGTCGTCCAGCGGCGCCAACGACGGGGTGGGCCCCTGCAGGTTGCCGCGGTCCACCACCGGATGGCCGCGCCCGATCAGTGCCTCGGCCAGCCCCGCCACCCGCAGCGCCTCGGGGCCCATGCACGCGCCGCGCAGGCTGGCACCCGCATCGCAGGGCGCGCCGATCAGGTGCAGGGTGGGCAGGGACGCGGAGCGGGCCATGGCGGCCTACAGACTGCCACGGCGCAGCGGGCAAGTCCAGCGGCAGCGGCCTGCGCCGAGCGGCCGCGGACGAGCGCGGTCAGGGTCAGTGCGACAGGATCTTGGACAGGAAGTCGCGCGTGCGCTCGTTCTTCGGGTTCTCGAAGAAGGCCTGCGCGGTGTTCTGCTCGACGATCTGGCCCTGGTCCATGAAGATCACGCGGTCGGCCACCTGGCGCGCAAAGCCCATTTCGTGGGTGACGCAGATCATGGTGATGCCCTGGTTGGCCAGTTCCACCATCACGTCGAGCACCTCGTTGATCATCTCCGGGTCGAGCGCCGAGGTGGGCTCATCGAACAGCATGATCTTGGGCGTGAGGCACAGCGCGCGGGCAATCGCCACGCGCTGCTGCTGGCCGCCCGAGAGCTGCAGCGGGTACTTGTGGGCCTGCTCGGCGATGCGCACGCGCTGCAGTTGCTGCATGGCGCGTTCCTCGGCCTCTTTCTTGGGCACCTTGCCCACCCACATGGGCGACAGCGTCAGGTTCTCCAGCACGGTGAGGTGCGGGAACAGGTTGAACTGCTGGAACACCATGCCCACCTGCTTGCGCACCTGCTCGATGGCCTTGACATCGTCGCCCAGCTCCACACCGTCGACGACCAGCCGGCCCTCCTGGTGTTCTTCCAGGCGGTTGATGCAGCGGATCAGGGTGGACTTGCCCGAGCCCGACGGCCCGCAGATGACGATGCGTTCGCCCTTGGCGACGCTCAGGTCGATGTCACGCAGCACGTGGAAAGCGTTGCCGTACCACTTGTTGACCTTGTCGAAAACGATGATGGGTTCAGCCATGGGTTGTCCGTTCAGCGGTTGCGGCTGCGCGACAGCTGCTTCTCGATCCACAAGCTGTAGCGGCTCATCGCGAAGCAGAAGATGAAGTACACCGCCGCGATGAAAAGATAGGCCTCGATCTTGAACGGCCGCCAGTTGGCGTCCGAGTTCAGCGCCAGGCCCATTGCGCCGGTGAGCTCGTACAGGCTGACGATGGTCACCAGCGAGGTGTCCTTGAAGATCGAGATGAAGTTGTTCATGATGCCCGGCACCACGGTGGCCAGCGCCTGCGGCAGGATGATCTTGCGGTGCGCCTGCCAGTAGCTCAGGCCCAGCGAATCGGCCGCCTCGTACTGCCCCTTGGGGATGGACTGCAGGCCGCCGCGCACGATCTCGGCCATGTAGGCCGCGGCAAACAGCGTGATGCCCACCAGCACCCGCAGCAGCACGTCGATGCTGGTGCCCGGCGGCATGAACAGCGGGAACATGAAGCTGGCCATGAACAGCACCGAGATCAGCGGCACACCGCGGATCAGCTCCACATACAGGGTGCACACGGTGCTGATGGCCGGCATGCTGCTGCGCCGCCCCAGCGCCACCAGGATGGACAGCGGAAACGCCAGCACGATGGACAGCGTGGCCAGCATGATGGTCAGCGGCAGGCCGCCCCAGCGGTCGGTAGACACTTTCTCGAGGCCGAACGAGCCGCCTCCCATCAGCGCGAAGAACAGCCACAGCACCACCGCCCACAGCGCCACCAGCCAGGGTTTCCAGAAGGTGCGCACGCAGCTGGCCACCAGCAGCGCCACCAGCAGCAGCGTGGCCACCTCGGGGCGCCACTGCTCGTCAAACGGATAGCGGCCGAAGATGATCAGGCGCCACTTTTCGGTGATCACGCCCCAGCAGGCGCCGGCGCCGCGGGCGGCCTGGCAGCGGTCGGCATCGGCGTCGACCACCGACGCGGTGATGCCCCACTGCAGCAGGCCGGGCAGCCACCACAGCGCCAGGCCGACCAGGATCAGCGTGGACACGGTGTTGCCCACGCTGCCGAACAGGTTGTGGCGCAGCCAGCCCAGCACGCCATCGGTGCGGCCCGGCATGGGGCGCGGCGCAATGGGCTCAAAGGTGGAATCGTGCGGCGTCACTCAACGCTCCTGGATCGCCGCGCGGCGGTTGTACCAGTTCATGAAGGCCGAGGTGGACAGCGAGGTGCTCAGGTACACCAGCATGATGATGGCGATGCACTCCACCGCGCGGCCGGTCTGGTTGATGGCGGTGTTGGAGATCGACACCACATCCGGGTAGCCGATGGCCACCGCCAGCGACGAGTTCTGGGTGAGGTTGAGGTACTGGTTGGTCATCGGCGGGATGATCACCCGCAGCGCCTGCGGCAGGGCCACCAGGCGCATGGTCTGCCCCTTGGACAGGCCCAGCGACGAAGCCGCTTCGGTCTGGCCGCGCGGCACCGACGCGATGCCGGCGCGCACCACCTCGGCCACGAAGCCCGCGGTGTAGAACACCAGACCAAACAGCACCGACAGGAATTCGGGCGTGAGCGACGCCCCATCGACCACGGCCGCCTCGGCCTGGCTGGGCAGGTTCATCGCCGTGGGCGCACCGCCCACCGCCCAGCCCACGACCGCGCCCAGCAGCACCAGGCCCAGGCCGGGCAGGAACACCGGCGGCATCTGCCCGGTCTGCGCAAAACGCGCCTGCGCGCGCCTGGACCACATCCACGCGCCCACGCCGCCCAGCAGCGCACCCAGCAGCGCCAGGCCATGCGCCGTCTCCCACACCGGCACCGGATACGCCAGCCCGCCCTTGCTGAGAAACACCAGCCCGGCCACCGACACCGCCGCATCGGCGTTGGGCAGCCACTCGGTCATCAGCAGGTACCACACCAGCAACTGCAGCAGGATGGGCACGTTGCGGAACAACTCCACATAGGCGTAGCACAGACCACGCACCAGCGCGTTGGACGAGAAGCGGCCCACGCCCAGCAGCGTGCCCAGCACGGTGGTGAGCGCGATGCCCACGATGGCCACGCGCAGCGTGTTGACCATGCCCACCAGGAAGGCTTGCCAGTACGGGCGGATCGACTCGTAGGGAATCAGCGACTCGCCGATGTCGAAGCCGGCGGGCTGCAGCAAAAAGTCAAAACCGCTCTGGATGCCGCGCGAGCGCATGTTCTCCAGCGTGTTGTGCGCCAGAAACCACACACCCAGGGCGATCAGCGCGATCGCCAGCAGTTGATAGATCAGGCCCCGCGAGGAGCGGCTGCGCAGCGAGAAGCTGCGCTTGCGCGGCGGGGGCGGACGGCTCGCAATCATCGCGGAAGCCTGCAGTTGAGATCAGGGAAACAGAAAACCCGCCAGACCAGCAGTCACCGGCCTGGCGGGGCGTTCGCTCAGGTGTCGCCTGTGGGGCAGGCGATCAGCGCACCGGCGGCGCGTACATCAGGCCGCCCTTGTTCCACTGGTTGTTGGAGCCACGGGGCAGGCCCAGCGGCGAATTCGGGCCCACGTTGCGCTCGAAGATCTCGCCGTAGTTGCCCACGGCCTTGATCGCGCGCGCGGCCCAGTCCTTGTCCAGGCCCAGCAGCTTGCCGGTGTCTTCCGACGTGCCCAGGATGCGCTGCACCACCGGATCGGTGCTGCTCTTCATCTGGTCGACGTTGGCCTGGGTGATGCCGTATTCCTCGGCCTCGATCAGCGCAAACTTGACCCAGCGGGCGATCGCAAAGAACTCGTCGTCACCGCGGCGCACGGACGGGCCCAGCGGCTCCTTGGAGATCAGCTCGGGCAGGATCAGGTGATCGGCCGGGTTCTTGGCTTCCTTGTTGCGCACCGAGGCCAGGCCCGACGCGTCGGTGGTGTAGGCCTGGCAGCGGCCGGCGAAGTAGGCGCCGGTGGCGGCCTCGACCTTCTCGAACACCACGGGCTTGATGTCGAGCTTGTTGGCGCGCGAGTAGTCGGTGAGGTTCTTCTCGGTGGTGGTACCCGACTGCACGCAGACGGTGGCGCCCTTGAGCTGCTTGGCGCTCTTGATCTTGCCCTTGGACGGCACCATGAAGCCCTGGCCGTCGTAGTAGGTGACGCCGACGAACGACAGGCCCAGCGACGCGTCGCGGGTCAGCGTCCAGGTGGTGTTGCGCGACAGCACGTCGATCTCGCCGGACTGCAGGGCGGTGAAGCGCTGCTGTGCGTTCAGCGGCACCCACCTGATCTTGTTGGCGTCGCCCAGCAACGTGGCGGCCAGCGCCTTGCAGTAGTCCACATCCAGGCCCGACCAGTTGCCCTGGCTGTCGGCCGCCGAGAAGCCGGCCAGGCCGGTGTTGACGCCGCAGACCAGTTGGCCGCGCGCCTTGATGGCGTCGATCGTTTTGCCGGCGTGGGCGGGCAGCGACAGCAGCGCGCCTGCGGCCACAAGGCCGGCGGCCAAAAGGGACTTCTTCAGTGTCATGTGGATCTCCAGTGTTCCATGTAGGTGGGGAACCGCGAGTCTACGCACCGCCCGGGTGCAAGCTCATCAGGGTTTGCATGGGCATGGGGCATGGACGCGCGGCTTGCCGAGGCCGCGGATTCTCATACAAGTTTCATGCCTGACGAAACAAAAGACCACAAGGCTTCTACGGCCGGCTTGCCCGGGTGGCGCGGGCCGGGCCGGGCGCGGTAGGCGCGCACCTCCAGCGGCAGCTGCCAGTCGCGGGCGTCGTCGACTGCGGGGGTCGGGGCCGGAGCGGGGGCCGACGCCGCGGCCGGCAGGGGCACGGCACTGGCCAGACGCCCGGCCTCGAGCTCGCGCGCCACCGCGCTGTGCGGCAGGAACGCCACACCGTGGCCAGCCAGGGCCATGGCCTTCAGGCCCTCGGCCATGTCGGTTTCGTACACCCGCTCCAGGCGCGAGGGCACGCTGGCCTGCTGCAGCAGCCGCTCGGTCAGTTGCCCAAGATAGGCCCCCGGCGCGTAGGCCAGGTAGGGCACGGGTTGCGCGGCGCTGCCCGGCAGCCGGTGCATCGGCTGGCCGGCGGCATCGGCGCGGGCATAGGGCGCCAGCCACTCCTCGCCCAGCACCACCATGTCGTAGCGCTCGGCGTCCAGCTGCACCGGATGGGTGCCATGGTGGTAGGTCATCAGCACATCGCAGCCGCCTTCGACCAGCCGCATCACCGCATCGTGCACGTTCATCGCATGCAGGCGGCTGCGGATCGCGCCAAAGCCCTCGCGCACCGCCGACAGCCACTGCGGGAAAAAGGCAAAGGCCAGCGCGTGCGGCACTGCAAACTCGATCACGTCCTGTTCGCTGGCCGGCTGGCCGCGCACCATGGCGCGCACCGCCTGCAGCGTGTGCAGCACCTCGGTGGCCTGCGCGTACAGCGTCTGCCCGGCGGGCGTGAGCCGCGTGGGGTAGGCGCTGCGGTCCACCAGGTCCACGCCCGCCCAGGCCTCCAGCGCCTGGATGCGGCGCGAAAACGCGGGCTGCGACACGTGGCGCAACTGCGCCGCGCGGCTGAAGCTGCGCGTCTCGGCCAGGCTCACGAAGTCTTCAAGCCAGCGGGTTTCCATCGCTGCGGCCCTCCGAACTTTGCTGCAGGGCCCACATCTGCGCGTAGCGGCCGGCGGCGGCCAGCAACTGCGCGTGGGTGCCGCGCTCGACGATGCGGCCAGCCTCCATCACCAGGATCTCGTGCGCATCGACCACCGTGGACAGGCGATGCGCGATCACCAGCGTGGTCTTGCCCTCGGCGGCACTGCGCAGCTCGGCCTGGATGGCACGCTCGTTGGCACTGTCCAGCGCGCTGGTGGCTTCGTCAAAGATCAGGATCGGCGGGTTCTTGAGCAGGGTGCGCGCAATCGCTACGCGCTGCTTTTCGCCGCCCGAGAGCTTCAGGCCCCGCTCACCCACCATGGTGGCGTAGCCCTTGGGCGTGGAGGCGATGAAGTCGTGGATGCGCGCGGCGCGGGCGGCCGCCTCGATCTCGCTCTGGCTGGCGCCCGGGCGCCCGTAGGCGATGTTGTAGGCCACCGTGTCGTTGAACAGCACCGTGTCCTGCGGCACGATGCCGATGGCGCGGCGCACGCTGCCCTGCGTGACGCTGCGGATGTCTTGCCCGGCAATGGTCACCTCACCGGTGCCCACGTCACAAAAACGATAAAGCAGGCGTGCCAGCGTGGATTTGCCCGACCCGCTGGGCCCCACCACCGCCACCGTCTTGCCCGCCGGAATCTCGAAGCTCACGCCGTGCAGGATGGGGCGGCTGGCTTCGTAGGCAAAGTGCACGTTTTCGAACCTGACCACCGGCTGGTCCAGCCCGGCCAGATCGCGCGCGCCGGGGGCATCGGCCACCTCGCGCTCGCGCTCCATCAGCGCGAACATCTTGTCCAGGTCGGTCAGGCTTTGCTTGATCTCGCGGTACAGCACGCCCAAAAAATTCAGCGGGATGTACAGCTGGATCATGAAGGCGTTGATCATCACCAGGTCGCCCAGCGTCATGCGGCCTTCCACCACGCCCTGCGTGGCGCGCCACAGCATGGCGATCAGGCCCGCCGAGATGATGAGCTGCTGCCCCGCGTTCAGCAGGCTCAGCGTGGTCTGGCTCTTCAGGCGCGCGCGGCGCAGCCGCTCCAGGCTGTCGTCGTAGCGCTTGGCCTCGAAGCCCTCGTTGTTGAAGTACTTGACGGTTTCGTAGTTCAGCAGCGAGTCGATGGCCCGGGTGTGCGCAGCCGAATCGAACTCGTTGGCCTCGCGGCGGAACTGCGTGCGCCACTCGGTGATGGTGAAAGTGAACACCACGTACAGCGCCAGCGCGGCGATGGTGATGCCGGCAAACCAGATGTCGAACTTGACCGACAGGATGCTGAGCACCAGCGCCACCTCGATGAGGGTGGGCACGATGCTGTAGAGCGAAAACGAGATCAGCGACTCGATGCCGCGCACGCCGCGCTCGATGTCGCGCGTCATGCCGCCGGTCTGCCGCTCCAGGTGAAAGCGCAGGCTCAAGGCATGCAGGTGCTGGAAGGTCTGCAGCGCGATGCTGCGCGCCGCGCCCTGGGTGGCCTTGGCAAACACCAGCTCGCGCAGTTCGGTGAAGGCCGAGTTGGCAAAGCGCAGCACGCCGTAGGCCACCAGCAGCGCCACCGGCACCACCAGCACCACCGCGGTGTCGCCGGGCTTGATGGACAAGGCGTCCACCAGCTCCTTGAGCAGCAGCGGCACGCTGACGTTGGCCACCTTGGCGGCCACCATGAAGGCCAGCGCCGCCGCCACCCGCCACTTGTATTCCCACAGGTAAGGCAACAGGCGCTTGAGCGTGGTCCAGTCAGAGCGGCGCGCCGCCACCTCGGCCGCAGCCACCGAGGCGGGCTGTGCCGCCGAACCCGAGCCCGCCTGCGCTCCGCCGTAGCCGCGCATGGTTCAGAATCCCCTGGAAAACGTCATCCGAGGATTGTGCCCATGTCCACCTTCGTGCGCCCCGCGCAACCCGAGCTGCCCACCGACAAGGAGCTGGTGCTCAAGGTGATCCCGATGCCGGCCGACTGCAATGCCAACGGCGACATCTTCGGCGGCTGGGTGATGGCCCAGGTGGACCTGGCCGGCGCGGTGGTGCCGGCACGCATCGTGCGCGGCCGCATGGCCACAGTGGCGGTGAATGAATTCATCTTCAAGCAGCCAGTGCGCGTGGGCGACATCCTGAGCTTCTTTGCCGGCGTCAAGCGCATCGGTAATACGTCGATCACGGTGCAGGTGGAGGTGTACGCCGAGCGCTTTGGCACGCAGGGCGCGTATGTGAAGGTGACGGAAGCGTCGATCACCTATGTGGCCATCGACGAGACCGGGCGGCCGCGACCGATCCAGCAGCCTTCGTAAACCGCAGCGCAGCCTCAGAACTTGCCGTGGCGGCCGGCGCCGTCGGCAAAGCGCTGCGCGCCCTGCAGCCCGTCGGCGATGCGCTGCTTGCCGCGCTGCCATTCCTGGTGCAGCGCCTGCGCCACCGGCAGGTCCCATTGCAGGTAGGCGCTCATGCGGTCGGCGTTCATCGTGGCCTGCGGGAACTTTGCCAGTTGCAGCGCCAGTTCCACCGCCGCATCGCGCGCCTGTCCCTGGGGCACCACGCGGTTGGCCAGGCCCATGCCCAGCGCTTCGGCGGCATCGACCTTGCGGCCGGTGAGGATGAGGTCCAGCGCGCGCCCCATGCCCACGATGCGCGGCAGCCGCACCGTGCCGCCATCGATCAACGGCACACCAAAGCGGCGGCAGTACACACCGAAGTAGGCATCGTCGTCCATCACCCGCAGGTCGCACCACAGGGCAAGCTCCATGCCGCCCGCCACCGCCGCGCCACTCACGGCGGCGATCACCGGCTTGGACAGCAGCAATCGGGTGGGGCCCATCGGACCCATCGGACCGATGGGCCCGTGCTGGCCGCTCTGGCCGAGCGGACCAGCGGCACCCGCCTCATGCGCATGCTCCAGCGAGCGCACCTCGGCTGGATCGAAGTCCAGGTCGGTCAGCACGCCGGGGCCGCCCTGTTCGCGCGCCATGCGGGCGCCGGCCTGCAAGTCCCAGCCGGCGCAAAAGTGGCCATGCGCGCCGTGGAACACCGCCACGCGCAACTCGGCATCCGCCTCGAAGGCCACGAATGCGTCGTACAGCGCCCGCGCGGTGTCGCCATCGACGGCATTGCGCACCTCGGGGCGGTCGAGCGTGACGATGCACACCGGCCCCGCGCGCTCCACATGCACCGACGGCGCGACATCGGAAGGTGTCAACGGTGAGTTCATGTCGCGATCTTCGCTGATTGCCCCTTCACAACAGAAGGCCTCTTATGCGGAATAACCCTGTGCGTGTGCGCGCAGTGCGCCGGTATAAACGCGTCTGCAAAAAATAGAACGCACGTTCGACACAAGGCATCAAGGAGACGCAGTGCAGTTGCTGCAACTGTTGATCAGCGGCGTGGCACAGGGGTGCATTTACGGCCTGATCGCGCTGGGCTTCGTGCTCATTTACAAAGCCACCGAAACGGTGAGCTTTGCGCAGGGAGAGTTGATGATGCTGGGCGCCTTCGGCGGCCTGGTGTGCATGACCATGCTCGGCTTTCCGTTCTGGCTGGCGGTGCTGTCGGCCATCGCCGCCATGGCGGTGTTCGGCATCCTGATCGAGCGGCTGGTGATCCGGCCCATCCTCGGGCAGCCCGCGTTTTCCATCGTGATGCTGACCATCGGCATCGGCTACATGGCGCGCGGCCTGATCACCATGATTCCGGTGATCGGTACCGAAACCCACACGCTGATGGTTCCGTACAAGGACATGATCTGGAAGATCGGCGGCAATGAGATGGGCATCGGTGCGGTGGTCATCAACATCGAGCAGCTGGTGGTGATCGGCTGCACCGCGCTGCTGTGCGCGCTGCTGTACGTGATGTTCCGCTACAGCAAGCTGGGCATCGCGATGCAGGCCAGCTCGCAAAACCAGCTGGCGGCCTACTACATGGGGATCCCGGTGAAGACGCTCAACGGCCTGGTGTGGGGACTGGCTGCCGCGGTGGCGGCCACTGCCGGCCTGCTGCTGGCACCCATCACTTTCATCCACGCCAACATGGGCTTCATCGGCCTGAAGGCCTTCCCGGCCGCGGTGGTGGGTGGCTTTGGCAGCCTGCCCGGCGCCATCGTGGGCGGCCTGATCATCGGCGTGGTGGAGTCGCTGGCCGGCTTTTACCTGCCTGAGGGCTTCAAGGACATCGCCGCCTATGTGGTGGTGCTGATCATGCTGATGGTCAAGC
Organism: Burkholderiaceae bacterium; assembly: GCA_046091865.1. GTDB lineage: Bacteria > Pseudomonadota > Gammaproteobacteria > Burkholderiales > Burkholderiaceae_C > JBDLRH01. The sequence continues at coordinate 25,146 of JBJTCL010000028.1, forward strand.
CCAACGGCCTGTTCGGCGAGAAGTTGCGGAAGAAGGTCTGATGCGTTTCATCTTCAAGACCGATTACGACCAGGACGTCCGCCTGGCCAAGCATGGCGGCCATGTGTTTTGGTATTCGCTGCTGTGCCTGTTCCTGGTGGCAGCGCCGGTGCTGCTGTCCGAGTACCTGCTGGCCCAGCTCACCTTCATCCTGATCTACGGCATCGTGGGCCTGGGGCTGATGCTGCTGGCCGGCTTCACCGGGCTGTTCTCCATCGGCCATGCGGCCTTTCTGGGGGTGGGCGCGTACACGCAGGCGGTGTTCACCGGCATGGGCGTGCCCTTTCCCATCGCGCTGGCGCTGGCCGGTTTGCTGTCGGCCGCAGTGGGCATCGTGGTGGGCCTGCCCGCGCTGCGCGTCAAGGGCATCTACCTGGGCATTGCCACGCTGTCGTTCGGCTTCATCGTCGAGGAAGTCTTTGCCCGCTGGGAAAGCGTCACCGGCGGCAACGCCGGCAAGTCGGTCGGGCAGGTCAACATCTTCGGCTGGGTGGCCGACAGCGGCACCTCGTTTTACTTTGTGTGCCTGGTGGTCACCGTCATCTGCACGCTGGGCTGCATCAACCTGCTGCGCTCGGCCACCGGACGCGCTTTCGTGGCCATCCGCGATTCCGAGATTTCGGCGCAGAGCATGGGCATCCACCTGGCCTATTACAAGACGCTGAGCTTTGCGATCTCGGCGGCGCTGGCCGGCATCGGCGGCGCGCTGTATGCGCACCAGATCCGCTTTCTGTCGCCCGACCAGTGCAACATCATCCAGTCGATCGACCTGTTGCTGATGGTGGTGATCGGCGGCCTGGGCTCGATCCACGGCGCCTTTTTGGGTGCGATCTTCCTGATCGGCCTGCCGCAGGCCATCAGCGCGGTGAAGGACTTTTTGCCCGAAGCCATCGCGCAGGCACCGGGCCTGAAGGCCGTGATCTACGGCGCGGTGCTGATCGGCTTTGTGCTGTTCGAGCCCATGGGCCTGTACGGTCGCTGGCTCAAGATCCGCACCTATCTGCAGCTGTTCCCGTTCTACCGCAAGGGCATGTTCAAGCGGCAGAAGTCGTTCCAGAAGTCGGATCGTCTGAAATGAAAACGCTGCTTTCAGCACAAAACCTCAGCGTGCGCTTTGGCGGCGTGCTGGCGGTCAACAACGTCAGCTTCGACGTGCGCGAAGGCGAGGTGTTCACCCTGATCGGCCCCAATGGCGCGGGCAAGACCACGGTGTTCAACCTGATCAGCCGCATCTACACGCCCACGCAAGGCACCATCGACTACGCCGGCCCCACCGGCATGCTGCGCCTGACCGACCAGCCGCCGCACCAGATTGCGTCGCTGGGCATTGCGCGCACCTTCCAGAACATCGAGCTGTTCGAGCATGCCACCGTGCTGCACAACCTGCTGGTGGGCCACCACACCCACTCGGGCGGCAACCTGCTGTCGCACATGTTCTTCATCCCGTCGGTGCGCAATGCCGAGATCGAGGCGCGGGAGGCGGTGGAGCGCGTGATCGACTTCCTCGACCTGCAGCACCACCGCGACTCGTACGTGGCCGGCCTGCCCTACGGCGTGCGCAAGGTGGTGGAACTGGCGCGCGCGCTGTGCACCCAGCCCAAGCTGCTGCTGCTGGACGAGCCGTCCTCGGGCCTGAACGTCGAGGAAACCGACGACATGGCCTTCTGGATCCAGGACATCAAGCACGAACTGGGAATCACTGTGCTGATGGTCGAGCACGACATGTCGCTGGTGTCCAAGGTGTCCGACCGCGTGCTAGCGATGAACCAGGGCGAGGTGCTGGCCATGGGCACGCCGCGCGAGGTGCAGACCGATGCGGGCGTGATCGAGGCCTACCTGGGCTCGGTGGACGACGTGTCGTCACTGCGCAGGGAATCAGCATGAGCATGGCGCCTCCCCCCGTGAGCGACCAGCCGGTGCTGAGCCTGCTCAACGTCGAAAGCGCCTACGGCCCGATCAAGGCGATCCGTGGCGTGAGCCTGAAGGTGCGCCGTGGCGAGATCGCCACCGTGCTGGGCTCCAACGGCGCGGGCAAGACCACCATCCTCAAGACGATCAGCGGCATCATCGATCCGCGCAAGGGCTCGATCGAGTTCAAGGGCGAGAACATCACCGCGCTCGACCCCGCGCTGATCGTGCAAAAGGGCCTGAGCCATGTGCCCGAGGGCCGCGAGGTGTTTCCGCTGCTCAGCGTGCACGACAACCTGCTGATGGGCGCCTACACCCGTCGCGACCGCGACGGCGTGGCGCGCGACATGGAGCAGGTGTATGGCTACTTCCCGATCCTGAAGGAGCGCTCGGCACAGGACGCCGGGCTGCTGTCGGGCGGGCAGCAGCAGATGCTGGCGATCAGCCGCGCGCTGATGGCCAACCCCGACCTGATGCTGCTGGACGAGCCGTCGCTGGGCCTGTCGCCGAAGCTGACCAAGGAGATCTTCGAGATAGTGGTGCGCATCAACCGCGAGCGCGGCACCACCATCCTGCTGGTCGAGCAAAACGCTAACATGGCGCTGAACGCCGCCGACTACGGATACGTGCTGGAGAACGGCCGCATCGTGATGGAAGACACCTGTGCCCGCCTGCGCGAGAAGGAGGACATCAAGGAGTTCTACCTGGGCATGAAGGAAGAAGGCGTGCGCGGCGAGCGCCGCTGGAAGAAGAAGAAAAACTGGCGGTGAGGACATGAGCAACCTCTGGGACCTTTCGCACATCCAGCCCGAGACCCGCGTGGTGCTCGAGGGCGACACCATCCCCGCGATGTTCTGGAACGGCGTGCGCCAGCGCGGCAACGGCGTGTGGCTGCGCCAGAAAGACCTGGGCATCTGGCGCAGCTGGACCTGGAAGCAGACCGGTGACTCGGTGCGCGAGATCGCCGCCGGCCTGCTGTCGCTGGGCTTCGGCCCGGGGCAGACCGCGTCCATCCTGTCGAACACGGTGATCGAGTGGGTGCTGGCCGATCTGGCGGTGCTCAGCTGCGGCGGCGTGGCCAATGGCATCTACCCCACCGACGCCGCCAGCCAGGTGCATTACCTGTGCGAAGACTCGCGTACCACCATCCTGTTCGTCGAGGACGACGAGCAGCTGGACAAGGCGCTGGAGGTGCGCGCCCAGCTGCCGCAGCTGCGCAAGATCGTGGTCTTTGACATGGAAGGCCTGCGCGAGCTGGACGACGAGGCCGTGATGAGCCTCGATGCGCTGCGCGAGGCCGGCCGCGCCTGGCTGGCGCAGCATCCGGGCTGCGTGGACGAGCATGTGGCGCAGGTCAAGCCCGCCGACCTGGCCATCCTGGTCTACACCTCGGGCACCACCGGCAAGCCCAAGGGCGCGATGCACAGCAACCACGGGCTGGTGTACACCGTGCGCGGCTACAACACGCTGATCGCGCGCGACGAGCGCGACGAGTGCATGTGCTTTCTGCCGCTGTGCCACATCGCCGAGCGCATGGGCGGCGAGTACTTCTCGATGTACACCGGCGCCAAGCTCAACTTCGTCGAGAACCCCGAGACGGTGCCCGAGAACGTGCGCGAGATCGCACCCACGGTGTTCACCGCCGTGCCCCGCGTGTGGGAAAAGTTCTACTCCGGCGTGATGATCGCGCTCAAGGAAGCCGGCGCGCTGCAGCAGGCCGCCTACGCCTGGGGCATCGGCGTGGGCCAGCAGATCGCCGAGCGGGTGATGGCGGGCCAGCCGGTGGACGGCCTGCTCAAGCTCAAGTTCCGCATCGCCAGGCTGCTGGCGCTGAACAATGTGCGCAAGATGATCGGCATCCACAACTGCCGCTTTCTGGTGACGGGCGCCGCACCGATCTCGCCCGAACTGGTCAAGTGGTATTTGTCGCTGGGCGTGCCCATGCTCGAGGTGTGGGGCATGACCGAGACCTGCGGCGCCTCCACCGGGGTGCCGGCCGACCGCATCAAGCCCGGCTCGATCGGCCCGGCCGCACAGTACAACGAGGTGCGCATCGACGCCGACACCGGCGAGATCCGGGTGCGCGGGCCCAATGTGTTCATG
>JBJTCL010000029.1:0-13593 GCA_046091865.1 Burkholderiaceae bacterium
CAGTGCGCCCCGTACCACGATGTTCGCTGCCCGATACACCACCTTTGTCCTGTGCGTGGCCGGCCTGCTGGCCAGCCTGTGGGGCCTGTTGTTCACCGCCTGGGGCTGGCCACCGGCGCTGGTGCTGGGTGCGCTGGTGGCCGTGGGCGTGTACGACCTGCGCCAGGCCAAGCGCGCGGTGCTGCGCAACTACCCGGTGATCGGGCATCTGCGCTTTCTGCTGGAGTACATCCGCCCCGAGATCCGCCAGTACTTTCTGGAAAGCGACAACGAGGCGGCACCGTTCTCGCGCTCGCAACGCTCGCTGGTGTACCAGCGCGCCAAGGGCGAGCCCGACAAGCGGCCCTTCGGCACACAGCTCGATGTGGGTGCGCGCGGCTACGAATGGATCAACCATTCGCTGTCACCCACCGAACTGGCCACCCACGACTTCCGTATCACCGTCGGCCCGGACCGCGCGCAGCCCTACAGCGCCAGCGTGTTCAACATCTCGGCCATGAGCTTTGGCGCACTGAGTGCCAATGCGGTGCTGGCGCTCAACAAGGGCGCGCGGCGCGGCAACTTTGCGCACGACACCGGCGAGGGCTCGATCAGCGTGCACCACCGCGTGCATGGCGGCGACCTGATCTGGGAGATCGGCTCGGGCTACTTCGGCTGCCGCAACGACGACGGCCGCTTCAGCGAGGCGCGCTTTGTCGACAACGCGCGCGATCCGCAGGTGCGCATGATCGAGCTCAAGCTCAGCCAGGGCGCCAAGCCGGGTCACGGCGGCGTACTGCCCGGCCCCAAGGTGACGCCCGAGATCGCGCAGGCTCGCGGCGTGCCGATGGGCGTGGACTGTGTGAGCCCGGCCGCGCACAGTGCGTTTTCCACGCCGGCGGAGATGATGCATTTCATCGAGCGGCTGCGCACGCTGTCGGGCGGCAAGCCCACCGGCTTCAAGCTGTGCATCGGCCATCCGTGGGAATGGTTTGCCATCGTCAAGGCGATGCTGGCCACCGGCATCACGCCGGACTTCATCGTTGTCGATGGCGCCGAAGGCGGCACCGGCGCGGCGCCGCTGGAGTTCACCGACCATGTGGGTGCGCCGCTGCAGGAGGGCCTGATGCTGGTGCATAACACGCTGGTGGGCGCCGGGCTGCGCAGCCGCATCCGCATCGGCTGTGCCGGCAAGATCGTGAGCGCCTTTGACATGGCGCGGGTGATGGCGCTCGGCGCCGACTGGTGCAACTCGGCGCGCGGCTTCATGTTCGCACTGGGCTGCATCCAGGCCCAGCATTGCCACACCGGCCACTGCCCCACCGGCGTGACCACCCAAGACCCGCTGCGCCAGCAGGCGCTGGTCGTGCCCGACAAGGCCGAGCGGGTGTACCACTTTCACCAGAATACGCTCAAGGCCCTGAAGGAACTGGTGCAGGCCGCCGGCCTGAACCATCCGCAGGAGCTCGGTCTGCAGCACATCGTGCGCCGCGTCACCGAGCACGAGGTGTGGATGCTGGCCAACCTGCTGCCCAAGGTGCCGCCCGGCGCGCTGCTGCAGGACGACCTGTCGGGCCTGCACAAGGCTTTCCAGATGTTCTGGAAGCCGGCCAGCCCGGACAGCTTCACGCTGGCGGTGTGAACGCGCGCAGCACGTCGCTGCCGCGCGCCTGCAGGCGCTTGCGCATGGCCAGCACCAGCGCGTCCTTGCTCAGCAGCAGCGCGCGGTGCATCACGGCCAGATCGATGAACTTCTGATCGTCCGGGTCCTTGCAGGTCACATCGGCCTTGGGCGCAGGCTCGTGGATCAGCGCATGGGCATCGAAGGTCTGCAGCACACCGTCGGCCTGCAGCCCGTAATGCGCCAGGCGCGGCACGATCTGCGGATAGCCCAGCACGCGCTGCAGCTCATCGCGCATCGCCACGGTGGCGATCCAGCGGGCATGACGCTGCTGCAGCGCGTAACGCAATGGCTGCGCAGCCGCGTCATCGAAGACCCACAGGTCGAGCACGATGTTGGTGTCCAGCACCAGCAGCGTGCCCGCGTGCGGCGCGTTCATGCGGCGTCGCTGCGCGCCCGTGCGGTGCCGGCCACCAGGTCGAAGCGGAATATGCGGCACTCGATCGGGCCGTTCCACATCGGCACGCGGCGCGACTCTTTCAGGCGCATGCGGCCGGGCAGCTTGATGTCGGGCGTGAGCACCCAGGCGGTCCAGCCAGCGTAGTGGCGCTTCCAGTGCGCGGCCAGCTGCAAGAAGAAGTCGCCCCCGTCGTCGCCCTGCGCATCCTCGCGCATGGCGCGCCCGGCATCACGCTGCGGTGTTGCACGTTGAACTGCGGCACGCTGCCCTGCCGCACGCTGCCCCGCCACACCGGCCACCGCGATGCGGTCGCCATAGGGCGGATTCATCAGGATCACGCCGGGCTGCGCCGATGGCGGCATGCGCTGCAAGGCGTCGCCACCGCGCAGCTCGAGCGCCTGCGACACGCCGGCGCGCTCGGCATTGCGCTGCGCAAAGTCAACCATGCGAAAGGCCACGTCGCTGCCGAACACCGGCGCCAGCGGCGCATGGCGCGATGCCTGCGCCTGCTCGTGCAGGCCCTGCCACACGCCGCGCTCAAACGGCAGCAAGCGCTCGAAGCCGAAGCGCCGGCGCAGGCCCGGCGCGATGCCGCAGGCCACCTGCGCTGCCTCGATGGCGATGGTGCCGCTGCCGCAGCAGGGGTCGTACAGCGGCACGCCGCGCTGCAGGTCGTCGGGCCAGCCGCTGGCGGCGATCATCGCGGCGGCCAGCGTCTCCTTCAGCGGGGCATCGCCCATGTCTTCGCGCCAGCCGCGCTTGAACAGCGGCTCGCCCGAGGTGTCGATGTACAGCGTGGCCTGCTCGGCCGTCAGGTGCAGGTAGATGCGCACATCGGGCGATCGGGTGTCCACATCGGGCCGCGCGCCGGAGCGGTCGCGAAAGCGGTCGGCGATCGCGTCCTTGACCCGCAGCGCGGCAAAGTTCAGGCTCTTGAGCGGGCTGCGCTGGGCGGTGACCTCGATCTTGAAGCTCTGGCGCGGTGTGAACCATGCCTCCCACGCCACGCCTGCGGCGATGTCGTACAGATCGTGCTCGCCGCGGTAGGGCTGGTGCGCCAATTGCACCAGCACGCGTTGCGCCAGCCGGCTGTGCAGGTTGAGCTGCATGGCCGAGCGCCAGCTGGCGCGCAGCACCACACCGCCGCGCACCGCACGGACCGGGACCGTGGTGGCCGAAGCCTCCGCAGCCGCAGCGGCGGCCGACGGCGCGCCCACGATGCGGCTCACCTCGGCCGCCAGCCATTCCTCCACGCCGCCTGCACAGGGCAGGAACAGGGCCAGATCGTTCATCGGGGGTTCTTTCAGAGCGCCTTGCGCAGGTTGGCGGGTGCGATCCGCATCGATTCGCGGTACTTGGCCACGGTGCGCCGCGCGCATTCGATGCCCTGCTCGCGCAGCAGCTCGGAGATCTTGTGGTCGCTCAGCGGCTTGCTGGCGCTCTCCGCCTGCACGAACTGACGGATTAGCGCACGCACCGCAGTGCTGGACGCGCTCGATCCGCTTTCGGTGCCCAGCCCCGAGCCAAAAAAGTACTTGAGCTCGAAGGTGCCCAGCGGCGTGGCCATGTACTTGGCAGTGGTCACGCGGCTGATGGTGGATTCGTGCAGCCCGAGCTCGTCGGCGATTTCGCGCAGCACCAGCGGGCGCATCGCCAGCTCACCGTGCACGAAGAAGTTGCGCTGGCGCTCGACGATGGCGGTGCTCACCCGCAAGATGGTGTCAAAGCGCTGCTGGATGTTCTTGATGAACCAGCGCGCCTCCTGCAGCCGCTGCTGCAAACCCTGGTGGCCCTCGGCACAATGCGATCGCAAGGCGCTGGCGTACACATCGTGCACCCGCAAGCGCGGCATCACCTCGGGGTTGAGCGCCACGCGCAACTTCAGCGCCGCGCCGCGGCCGCTGGCCGACACGATCACATCGGGCACGACGATGTGGCGCTCGACATCGGCAAAGCGCCGGCCAGGCTTGGGCTCAAGCCGCGCAATCAGCGCCATGGCCGCGCGCACCTGCGCCTCGTCGCTGCCCACCTGCGCGGCCAGGCGCTTGAGGTCGCGCCGCGCCAGCTGCTCGGTGGGCAGCGCGCACAGCGCATGCGCCAGGTCCAGCAAGGCCGGATCGCGCTGGGTGGCGTCGGTCCGCGGGCGCTGCGCGACTTCCTGCCGCAGCGCGCGGATCTGCAGCGTCAGGCATTCGGACAGGCTGCGCGCGCCCACGCCAGCGGGCTCGAGACTTTGCAGCAGGCGCAGCGCCACAGTGAAGCGGTGTACCAGTTCTTCGTGTGCCTCGAGGTCGCCGCGCGCCAGCGTGTCGGCCAGCGACTCGAGGCTGTCTTCCAGATAGCCGTCGTCGTTCAGCGACTCGATCAGAAAGCGCAGCGCGGCGCGGTCCTCGTCGCCCAGACGCAGCGAGAGCGCCTGGCGGTGCAGGTGATCGAACAGCGACTCGTGTCCACGCGCGAGATCGATCGCATCGACCTCGCCGTCATCGGCACTGCCGCTGCCGCGCGCCGGTGCGTCACCGCCCCATTCGCTGTCGTCCGGCGCAGACTCCACGCTGCCGTCGCCGCTCCAGTCGGGCTCAGCCTGCAAGTCGGCCTGCGTGTCACCGTCCGGTGCGCTGTCGGTGGGTGCAGCGTTGGTCGTGTCGGTACCCGCGCTCGCAGTCTGCTGCGGCAGGTCTGCCGTGCTCGAGGCAGCCAGCGTGTCGGGCGCATCGAATTCGGCCTGCACCTCGGCGATGCGATCGGCTTCACGCGGCGCGTCGTTCTCGTGCGCCAGACCGAACTCCTCGCGCACCGCAGTCTCGTCCTGACGCTCCAGAAACGGGTTCTCGTCGAGTATCTGCTCGACCTCCTGCGCCAGCTCCAGCGTGGACAGCTGCAGCAGCCGGATCGACTGCTGCAGTTGCGGCGTGAGCGCCAGATGCTGCGAGGCGCGCAGGGACAGGCTGGGCTTCACGCGGCTCCCCGGCGCTACATGCGGAAGTGTTCGCCCAGGTACACCCGGCGCACGTCGGCGTTGTCGACGATCTCGGCGGGCGTGCCCTCGGCGAGCACCTGCCCGTCACTGATGATGCAGGCGTGGTTGCAGATGCCCAGCGTCTCGCGCACGTTGTGGTCGGTTATCAGCACGCCAATGCCGCGCGACTTGAGGAAGGCGATGATGCGCTGGATCTCGATCACCGCGATGGGGTCGATGCCGGCAAAGGGCTCGTCCAGCAGGATGAAGCGCGGCTGCGTGGCCAGCGCGCGCGCAATCTCCACCCGACGGCGCTCGCCGCCCGACAGCGCCACCGAGGGGGATTCGCGCAGGTGCTCCACGCGCAGGTTCTGCAGCAGCGCCGTCAGGCGTTGCTCGATGGTGGCCGCGTCCAGCGGCTTGCCCTGCTCGTCCAGCTGCAGCTCGAGCACCGCGCGCACGTTATCGGCCACATTGAGCTTGCGAAAAATCGACGGCTCCTGCGGCAGGTACGACAACCCCAGCCGCGCGCGGCGATGAATGGGCATGCGCTCCACCGGCTGGCCGTCGATGCGGATCTCGCCGCCGTCGGCGCGGATCAGCCCGACGATCATGTAGAACGATGTGGTCTTGCCCGCGCCGTTGGGGCCCAGCAGGCCCACTACCTCGCCGCGCTTGACCGTCAGCGAGACGTCCTTGACCACCTTGCGTCCGCCGTAGGACTTCTGCAGGTGGCGTGCTTCGAGACTGCTGCCGGCCTCGCTCACTGGCGCGCTCCGCCCAGCTGCGGGCTGGTGCGCAGCGCGGGCGCAGCCGGAGCCGGTGCCGCGGGTGCCGCTGCAGGCGCCGCACCCGGGGCGGGCGCGGGGGCCGATGGGGTGCTGCGCGGCGTGAGCACCGCACGCACCCGTCCACTGCCGCCGGCCGGTGCGCCGTCCACAGTAAAGGTGTCGTTGCTGTTGTCGTAGACGATCAGGCTGCCATTGAGCTGATCGGCCAGCGCGGTGCCGCGCAGGCGCCGCAACTCGGCATTGCGCAGAAAGCGCACCCGGTCGGCCTTGCTGTCGTATTCGATCAGTTCGGACTCGCCCTCGATGAACTCGTCCACGCCCTCGCGCTTTTGGCGGAAGAAGGCCCGCTGCCTGGCTTCGGCCGTGACGGTGCCGTACTGATGGCCTTGCGCATCCTGCCGCACCTCAACCCGCGCACCGCGGATCAGCAGCGTGCCCTTGCTGATGACCACCTTGCCGGTGAACACGCTGAGTTGCTTGGATTCATCGTGGCGCATCGCGTCGGCCTCGATGTTCATCGGCTTGTCGCGGTCGGCGCGCTCGGCATGCGCCGGCGTGGCCAGCACGGCCAGCGCCAGGGCCGCGGCAACGGTCACGGCGGTCAGGGCAGGCAAGGGCAGCGGGGCCAAGCGGCCGCCCCCCCGGTCATGGCCGGCGCGAGTAAAAAGGGGGAGAAGAGAGGTCATCGGCGGCACGAATCTTGCTGCGCATTGTGGCACAGCAGTGCGCGCCGCCGACTGCGCAAGTGCGGCGCGTCCCTACGGCGCCGCCGTCACACGCGGCCCTTGCGCGCCTCGCCGATCAGGAACTCGGCCACCGCCAGGGCACGGTCCATGTTCTGCGCCAGGGTGGCGTCGGTGTAGTAGCGCCCCGCCACCCCCAGCGAAGGCACGCCCTGCACGCCGTAAGCAGTTTGCGACTGCACCGCACGGCGTACCTTGGTGGACACGCCGAACGACTTCCACGCCTCGGTGAACTTGGCGCGGTCCAGGCCCTGCTTTTCGGCCCAGGCCACAATCGCGTCTTCCTTGTTGAGCGGCTGGCGCTCCACATGGATGGCGTAGAACACCTTGCGGTGCACCTCGTCGAACTTGCCCAGCGCCTCCAGCGTGTAGAACAGGCGCTGCTGCGGCTCAAAGTCGGGGCGGAAAGCCACCGGCACGCGGCGCACCGACACATCGGCGGGTGCGCGCTTGATCCAGGCCTCGAGCTTGGGCTCAAACGCATTGCAGTGCGGGCAGCTGTACCAGAAGAACTCGATCACCTCGATCTTGCCGGTGGGCGCCTCGCTGGGCACGCGCTGGCCCAGCACCAAGTAGTCGGCGCCCTCGCGCGGTGCGCCCTGTGCGCTGGCCGTGGTGGCGGCGCCCGCCAGCCCGAGGCCCATGCCGGTGGCAGCCAGCGCTGCCGAGAAATCACGTCGTTGCATCGTCAAACACTCCTTGATCCGGTGGCGCCGTCTTGCCGACATCGGCGCTCTGTGCTGCGTCGGAGCCGCGGCGCGCGCAAAAGCTCAGCGCTGCACCCGCACCAGCGCGCTCTCGATGCCGCTGGCGTCGAGCTTTTCCTTCTGGCGGTCGGCGTCTTCCTTGCGCTCGTAAGGGCCCATGCGCACGCGGTACACCATGCGGCCGGCCTGCTCGCGCTCGCTCACCTTGGTCTGCAGGCCCTGCAGCGACAGCTTGGCGCGGTGCGCCTCGGCCTCATCGGCCGAACGGAACGCGCCCACCTGCAGGAAGTACTGGAAGGGGTCGGCCGCTGCTTTGGTGTCAGCCTTGGCATCCGCCTTCGCGTCGGCCTTTGCGTCAGACTTTGCGTCGGCTCTTGCATCGGCTTTTGCGTCCGCTTTCGCACCGGCCTTCACCTCAGCCCTCCCCTCGGATTTCGCCGGCGCCTTGGCATCGCCCGCTGCGGTGCCCGCCGCAGTTTTGCCTTCGTCCTTGACTGGCTCGCCGCCTGCGGCCGAGGCCGGACGCGCCGGGTTCTTGCCGTACAGCGGTGCGTTCGGATCCCAGTCCTTGTTTTTCTTGGCTTCGGCGGCGTCCTGCTCAGAGGTGCGCGTCTGCCCCTTGTTCACAAAGGGCACCGGCACCTTGGTCACGTACACCGCCACGGCCAGCGAGATGCCCAGGCCCAGCAGCAGGCCGATGACGATGCCCATGAAGGTGCCGCCGCGCTGCAGCGCAGGCAAGGAGGAAGAGGGGGCGGGCTTCATCGGCAGGTCACATCTTTGGCGGGGCACTCACACCCAGCATGGCCAGGCCATTGTGCAGCACCTGCGCGGTGGCAGCGACCAGCGCCAGCCGTGCGCGCTTGACCGCCTCGTCGTCCACCAGGATGCGCTCAGCATCGTAGTAGCTGTGGTACGCCGATGCCAGTTCGCGCAGGTAGAAGGTGACGTCGTGGGGCGCAAAGTCGGCGGCGGCGGCCGTCAGCATCTCGGGGTACTTGGCCAGCTGCAGCATCAGCGCCAGCGCCTGCGGGCTGTGCAGCGGCGACAGGTCGGCGTCATTCAGCGTGGCCACATCGCCGCCGTCCTTCTCGCGCCAGGATGCGAGCACTGAGCAGATGCGCGCATGGGCGTACTGCACGTAGTACACCGGGTTGTCGTTGTTCTGCTGGATCGCCAGGTCAACGTCGAAGGTGTATTCGGTGTCGGGCTTGCGGCTGAGCAGAAAAAATCGCACCGCGTCCTTGCTGGTCCACTCGATCAGGTCGCGCAGCGTCACATAGCTGCCCGCGCGCTTGCTGATCTTCACCTCCTCGCCGCCGCGCATCACACGCACCATGGTGTGCAGCACGTAGTCGGGGTAGCCCTGCGGAATGCCCACGCCAGCGGCCTGCAGGCCGGCGCGCACCCGCGCGATGGTGCCGTGATGATCGGTGCCCTGGATGTTGATCACCTTGCTGAAACCGCGCTCCCACTTGGCGATGTGATAGGCCACATCGGGCACGAAGTAGGTGTAGCTGCCGTCGGACTTGCGCATCACGCGGTCCTTGTCGTCACCGTAATCGGTGCTGCGCAGCCACAGCGCGCCGTCCTGCTCGTAGGTTTTGCCGGCGGCAATCAGCCGGTTCACCGTCGCCTCGACGCGGCCACTGGTGTAGAGGCTGCTCTCAAGGTAGTAGTGGTCGAACTTCACCTCGAAGGCCTTGAGGTCCAGGTCTTGCTCGTGGCGCAGGTAAGCCACCGCGAACTGGCGCATGCCATCGATGTCGTTGATGTCGCCGCTGGCGGTGAAGCTGCGGTCGTCGGCCTGCACCGTTATTTGCGCCATGAAGTCGGCGGCGATGTCGGCGATGTATTCGCCGTTGTAGGCCGCTGCGTTGTCGCCGCTGGGCCAGCCGGCATCGCCGGGCTTGAGGCCCTTGGCACGCAGTTGGGTCGACATGGCCAGCGTGTTGATCTGCACGCCCGCATCGTTGTAATAAAACTCGCGGTGCACGCTCCAGCCCTGCGAGGCGTACAGGTTGCAGATGGCATCGCCCAACGCAGCCTGGCGGCCATGGCCCACATGCAGCGGGCCGGTGGGGTTGGCCGACACGAACTCCACCATCAGGCGCTGACCGTTGGCGGGCTGCTGACCAAAACACGCGCCCTGCTGCAGCACCTCGCGCACCACCTGCTGCTTGGCCGCGGGCTTGAGGCGGATGTTGAGAAAACCGGGGCCCGCGATCTCGATCGCGTCCACCCAGCGCGCAAAGGCCGGCGTGCCCTCCAGCGCGGTCTTGATCTGTTCGGCCAACTGGTGCGGATTGAGCTTGAGCGGCTTGGCCAGCTGCATGGCCGCAGTGCAGGCGAAGTCGCCGTGCGCCGCCACCTTGGGCGACTCGAACGCGGCCTTGGCGCCTGCACCGGGCGACAGCTGTTCCAGCTGGGCCGCCAGCGCGTCCAGCAATTCCTGTTTGGCAATGAGCATGGGGGGCGATTTTAGGTGGGGGTCTGCCCCAGGGCCGCCCGCGTACATCCCTTGTCACAACCCCACACACGGCAGACACACGAGCATGCTGCGATCGTGCGCTGGCCTTCGGCCTTCCTCGTCCACCCATCCGTTCACGAAATCCCATGAAGCTCTTCAGCACCCATCGCCCCGCCCTGTTGCGCTGCCTGCCGCTGGCAGCGGCACTGGCCTTTGCGCTGGCACAAACGCCAGTGCACGCCGCCAACGAAGCCTGCGAAAAACAGGCGGCCGACAAGAAGCTGGCTGGCGCCGCCAAGAACAGCTTCCTGAAGAAATGCGAAACCGATGCCGCCGCCGCAGCGCCCGCGGCCAAGCCCAGCGCCGCCGAGGTGTGCGAGAAGCAGGCCGCCGAGAAGAAGTTGGCTGGCGCCGCCAAGAACAGCTTCATGAAGAAGTGCGAAACCGACGCAAGCGCCGCCACCGCCGCCGCACCCAAGAAGTAAACCAAGCAGCGCCTCAGGGCGCGCTGCGCTGGCTCCAGTAGCCGGGCTGGCTGTAGTGGTGCTTGAGGAAGTCGATCCACAGGCGCACCCGCAGCGGCAGCAGCTTGCGCTGCGGAAACACCGCGTAGATGCCGTTGGGCGGCGCGGCAAAGTCCTCCAGCACCGCCACCAGCCGGCCGGCGGCGATCTCGCGCTCCACCTCCCAGATGCTGCGCCAGGCGATGCCGCAACCGGCCAGACACCATTCATGCAGCACCTGCCCGTCCGAGCAGTCCAGCGGGCCGCCGGGCTTGAAGTAGATGATCTCGTCGCTGCTGCCATCGCGTTCGGCGCCGGAGCGCGGCACCCGAAAGGCCCAGCCGCGCGTCTGTGAGGCTTCGCTGGACAGCGTCAGGCAATCCAGGCGCGCCAGGTCTTGCGGATGCTGCGGCACGCCGTGGCGGCGCAGGTATTCGGGCGTGGCCACGCACAGGCGGCGGTTGTCGGCCAGCCGCACGCTGACCAGGGCCGAATCGGGCAGGTCGCCCACCCGCACCGCGCAGTCAAAGCCCTCGCCCGCCAGGTCGACCACGCGGTCGCTCAGGTTCAAGGACAGCGTGACCTCGGGGTGCTGCGCCCGAAACGGCGGCACCAGCGGCGCCACATGCCGGCGCCCGAAGCCCGCGGGCGCGGTGATGCGCAGGTGGCCGCTGGCCTTCACACCACCCGCGCTCACGCTGGCTTCGGCATTGGCCAGGTCGGCCAGCAGGCGCTGGCAGTCTTCGAGGTAGGCGCTGCCCTCGTGCGTGAGAGTGATGCGCCGCGTGGTGCGCACCAGCAGCTTCACGCCCAGCCGCGCCTCCAGCGCGTCCAGCCGGCGGCCGATGATGGCTGGCGCCACCCCCTCGGCCAGCGCAGCGGCGGTCAGGCTGCCGCGCGTGACCACCGCCACGAAGGTTTCCATCGCCTTGAGCCGATCCATGACGAGATTATCCGCAAGACCGCCTCATTACATGCATTTACGTCAAAGATAAAAGCACATCGATGTGATTAATGGCCGATTCAGTTGCAAATACAGTGCGGTGATGGAATCCGCTCGCGACGCCATCCGCGCCGTCCTGTTCGACGCCTACGGCACGCTGTTCGATGTGTACAGCGTGGGGCTGCTGGCCGAGCAGCTGTTCCCCGGCCAGGGCCAGCCCCTCAGCGTGCTGTGGCGCGACAAGCAAATTGAATACACCCGGCTGGTCACCACCAGCAACGGCGGCGCGCACTACCGTCCGTTCTGGGACCTGACCCGCGCCGCGCTGCGCTACGCCTGCAAGCGCCTGGGGCTGGACCTGACGCCCGCGCGCGAGCAGCAGCTGATGAATCAGTACCGCGCGCTGTCGGCCTTTCCGGAAAACCGCGAGGTGCTGCAGGCCCTGAAGTCGCGCGGCATCGTCACCGGCATCCTGAGCAACGGCGACCCCGACATGCTGGGCGTGGCCATCAAGAGCGCGGGGCTCGATGGCCTGCTGGACCATGTGATCAGCGTCGACCCGATCCGCCTGTACAAGACACACCCCGAGGCCTACGCGCTGGGCCCCAAGGCCACCGGCATCGACGCCAGGCACACGCTGTTCGTGAGCTGCAACGCCTGGGACGCGCTGGCCGCCACCTGGTACGGTTACCGCACACTGTGGGTCAACCGCTACCAGCTGCCCTTTGAAGAACTCGACACACAGCCCCACCATGTGGGTTCGACGCTGCGCGACGTGCTGAGTTTGTTTTGATGAGCCTGTTTTCAACCATCCCCGCCGCCAAGGAGACCCCATGACCGCACGCACTTCCGTCCACCGCCTGCAGGTGGCCACCGAGCTGTACGACTTCGTCAACAACGAGGTGCTGCCGGGCACCGGCGTGAACCGCGAGGCCTTCTGGAAGGGCTTTGACGCCATCGTGGCCGACCTGGCGCCCAAGAACATCGCGCTGCTGGCCGAGCGCGACCGCCTGCAGACCGAGCTGGATGCGTGGCATCAGGCCAACCCCGGCCCGATCCGCAACATGAAGAAGTACCGCACCTTCCTCGATAAGATCGGCTCCCTGGTGCCCGACCCGGGCAAGGTCAAGGCCACCACCAAGAACGTGGACGCCGAGCTCGCCCTGCAGGCCGGCCCGCAGCTGGTGGTGCCGATCCTGAACGCGCGCTTTGCGCTGAACGCCGCCAACGCGCGCTGGGGCAGCCTGTACGACGCGCTGTACGGCACCGATGCGATCTCTGAGGCCGATGGTTGCGAGAAAGGCCCGGGCTACAACGAAAAGCGCGGCACCAAGGTGATCGAGTACGCACGCCACGTGCTCGACCGCACGGCGCCGCTGAAGAAGGGCTCGCACGTCGACTCGACGGCCTACCGCATTGAAGGCTGCACGCTGGTGGTGGCGCTCAAGGGCGGCCAGACCAGCGAGCTGAAGAACGCCAAGCAGCTCATCGGCTACCAGGGCGACGCGGCCAACCCCAGCGGCGTGCTGCTGCAGCACAACGGCCTGCATCTGGACATCCGCATCGACCGCAAGCACAGCATCGGCGCCACTGACCCCGCAGGCGTGAGCGACCTGGTGGTGGAAGCCGCCCTGTCCACCATCCTCGACCTGGAAGACTCGGTGGCCGCGGTGGATGCGCAAGACAAGGTGGCGGGCTACCGCAACTGGCTGGGCATCCTGAAGGGCTCGCTGGTCGAGTCATTCGAGAAGGGTGGCCGCACGCTGACGCGTGGCCTGAACGGCGACCGCTACTACAAGAAGCCCGATGCCTCCGGCGAAGTGCGCCTGCACGGCCGCAGCCTGCTGTTCCTGCGCAACGTGGGCCACCTGATGACCAACCCGGCCATCACCTGGACCGCGGCCGACGGCAGCATGAAGGAGATCCCCGAAGGCATCATGGATGCGGTGGTGACCACTGCGATCGCGCTGCACGACCTGCAGGGCCGTGGCCAGTTGCCCAGCCGCGAGACCATCCGCAACAGCCGCACCGGCAGCGTCTACATCGTCAAGCCCAAGATGCACGGCCCGGCCGAAGTGGGTTTCGCCGCCGAGCTGTTTGGCCGTGTGGAAAAGCTGCTGGGTCTGGCCGACAGCACCGTCAAGCTGGGCATCATGGACGAGGAGCGTCGCACTTCGGTCAACCTGAAGGCCTGCATCGCTGGAGCCAAGAGCCGCGTGGCCTTCATCAACACCGGCTTCCTCGACCGCACCGGCGACGAGATGCACACCTGCATGCAGGCCGGCCCGGTGCTACGCAAGGGCGACATGAAGAGCAGCGCGATCGCAGTGGTCACCACCGCATCCATGATGCCTTCGGGGATCTCCTTCATGCTGCCGTCGGCCGCGGTCCAGGTGATGGCCGGGTTGGTCATCAGG